>NZ_JAJAFZ010000049.1:0-39463 GCF_025384895.1 Photorhabdus kayaii | reverse complement strand
GGCTGCTTACTGATTATCCCGGCTTCTTTCATCAGGCTTCTGACCTTGAAGCGCCCTATCTGATACCCCAGAGCACGCATCATGCCCAGTAACGTTCTGCTACCCGCTGAGTGGCGGCTTGCTTTAAATAACGCGGTGATTTTACTGCGCTGCTCTAACCGTTCAACATTAATCAGCCTGCTGCAATGCTTGTGTTCGTAATAACTGCTGGCGGCAACATCAAACACATCACAGACTAATTCCACTGCTTCATGCTCTCTTAACGAGTCTATCAACGTGTACGTTCGAGTTCGTCCGACATCAAGAGAGCGGTAGCCTTTTTTAATATCGCTTTCTCCCGCTCTAACCGATTGACTCTGGCCTCCAGCTCTTGAATGCGCTGCTGCTCTGGCGTCAGGGCTTTAGCCTTCGGTGTCACACCGCCCCGTTCTTGCTCAAGTTGCTCAACCCAGCGCCGCAGTACCGATTCATCCACACCAAGTGACTTAACTGCTTCTGCAAGGCGGTAGCCTTGGTCAAGTACCAGACTGGCAGCATCACGCTTAAACTCTGTAGAAAACGTACGACGTTGTCTTGTCATTGAACACCTCTTTTAACTAACGTGGTAATCTTACCACTTAAATGGGTGTCCGGTTTTATTAGACCACTACATTAGGTGTCATGTCGACGGTTTACCGGAAAGAGGATAATTGTTATTGGATAAAAAGTTGAGGGAACTCTTCGGTAGGTTGGAGTGAAATGGGGAATATGATGGGCAGTGTCTGGATAATATCTGGGATGTTTTTGCTGTCAGCAATTTGGTAATGGGGAATCGAAGTTAATCCACTGAATAAGATCTAAAGGGTGTATGATTTCACTGATAATTCCTGTTGTTGGACGATAGTCATTAATTCTATTCTTTTCCCATAAGAAGTTTGCTCTTAACAGTTTTAAATTATTTTCCTTTACATAAACTTTTAATAATCGAGCTGCTTGTGAATATCTTGCAACCATGTTTAAACAAAATCCTGATGAAAATTCTAATAGATTTTCTGTTGTGCTTAATTTGAAGCTAGGATCTACAAAAGGTTTTTCACATATAACAAATCCATTGAATTTTTGAATTAAAGATAAAACTTCCCCATGACTTTCATCATTAACAGATATTACTAATATGTCTGGATTAAATAATTCTAAAGCTGAGCTGACAGTAGGGTAGTACATCAAACTAATATTCTTTTTGGATCTGGAAGTATAAGCAATACTAATGCCCTCATTGTATAGATGTGATATGTTATGAAATGATTCAGCAAACATTTTCCCTGAGAAGCCCATTCCGATAATTAAAACTTTCATAGTATCATTTTCCTATTTAATTATTTTAAATAATAATTGTTCTCCAGTGTGTATATAACCTCTTTTTCTATTGAATTCTTCTGCCATTTTACTAGATTGAATAACAATTTTATGAACACCTTGCTTTTTAAACCAACTATGGAAACTATCCATCATGGCTTCAGCAATCCCTAAATCTCGCCTATCCTTACGTACTACAAGAGATTGCCCCCAACCAATTCGTCCATTAAGTGCACCGACCATAGGGGCTCGTAAATCAATAATTCCAATAACACATGAACAAATGCTTGTATCTTCACCATATTGTCCAACCAGAATTAATACATTTTTGTTTGAAATATTCTCTTTAATCCAATCTCTATATGCATTTTGCCAGGCTAAATTATCTTCTTCACTTTTAGCGGAATAGTGGGTATTACCACTGGATAATAAAATTTTTCTTAACTCCACTAAATCTTCTGTATCTTGAATTGTAGCTTTACGAATAGATAGATTTTCTTGCATGATTTTTTCGCCTCTATTAGTTATTTTTGTAATGAATGTGTATTTTTAGAATGAGATGATAGATAACTTAGGGCAAGAGCATGAGAGCTTGCTTATTAGCCGCCGAAGTTAATCCAGCAATAAGAACTGCCTCTAAAATACTGACTATTTATTTCAGCAATTTTGTTTACACTCAATATTATTTTTTTGATTCTAAAATTAACATAATTAACATAATTAACATAATTAACATAATTAACATAATTAACATATTATGCTTATACAGGCCAGAATTTTTGCCTCGTTTGGGAGGTATATCTGGCAGGTATCTTCTTTTATTGAAGCATCCAGTATCCAATGTAAGCTATTTCAATTTCCCTACATCCTCTTACGGTACTGGCAGGGACTGAGCTGATGTAATAATGGTAGTCAAGGGAGACTTCTCCCAACATTTCCTGCTGATAATTCACCATTGCACTTGGCGGAGACAAACCTTTCCAATTAGGGGGGATTCTCGTTAACTGACTGGTCGGTAAAACATAATATTCACGGATTTTAATTCGGTCATGATACCTTTCTACAAAGAGGTGCTTAGGGAGATGGTGGGCTATATGTTTGGAAGTAGCAGCTTTTAAAGCCTTATGGAGGTTCCATTTGATACCCAATAAATAGTCACTACCTCGTCCGACAATCAATGAAGTAATCTCGGTTTGACATCCTGTCGCATTAATTGATATTAAGTATTCTTTTAGTTGCAGTAAGTAAATAATCTCTAGAGTTGCTTTGATTTTATTTGATTTTTCTTGTTTTTTACTCTGAACCATCATCAGGCCATTAGCGGTAGTAAAAGCGTTTACCATGTGGATCGCAGATTGTTTGGAATGATGGTAATGTGTCCCTTTTAGGGTTTTACCACCAATGGTAATCAATAGTCCTTCTAACTGCCCATAAACCGTTTTGATCCATTGCAGAAAGCAACGTCCCAATTTGGGCGGATTAAGACAGGGAATAATGTGGGCAATCGTGTTATGAACGGACTGACCATTAAGGAAGAGATTTTTTTCCTGAAACCAGCCCAAATAGGCTTCACCAAAATCTTCAATGTGTTTCCACCTGTATGCACCAGCAATGGTGGCACAAATTGTCAGGAATAAAACATCAAAGAGGAGACAAGTGACTTTGGTAGATAGTTTCGGATCTTGTATGACACTAAAATAATGTACAAATATATCAGTAAGCATGGTTCAGTTTCCCGTAAAAAGAAGCATAGGCTCATATGTTTCCGTATGGAGTAAATTATTTATGATTTTTTAAGGTATTTGCAATTTTTCCTTGATAGATAACTGTAGTGGAAAGTAATATATTTAATATTTTACTTCATAAAATAATTAATTTTAATATATGGACTATGAATTAATGTAATCATGAAATTAATTATTTTAATAAATATGTTATCACGATTTTAAAATTATATAAATATGAATTTTATAACATTTAAGGGGTGATATTTTTTACTGAAAATTTCATGTGTTGATTAGAAAATGAATTTATAATCCTTTTATGGGAATGTTTATAGGTGTTTTATTATTGACAGAATATCATTTTAAATGAGAGGAATAGATATAAATAGGATTTCATAATACTGATATAGTTAGTCTATTTGATTAATATCCGAATAGTGCAAATTTGATGCTTGATAGACCGTAGTAACTCATAACTCTGCTATGTATAGCTTGTCTCCCTTATTGTACAAGGCGTTTTGCAAAGTGATCTACTATTTTGAAAGCTTATTTAAATCCATAATTGGAGGCTCAATATGTATATAGAAATACTTAGTAAAAAGCTAGCAGCATTGAAAAAAAGTGGACAATATCGTGAGTTTGTTACATTAAATCGTATTCGTGGACAATATCCTTTAGCTAAACTAAATAGCTCAAACAATGGTGAGTCTGTTGTTGTTTGGTGTAGTAATGATTACTTAGGAATGTCTCAACATCCAGTTGTCGTTGAAGCTATGCATAGTGCGATTGATTTATTTGGTGCAGGTTCGGGGGGATCTCGTAATATCGGGGGTACTCACTATCATTATGGAGTTTTAGAATCTTCGCTAGCTGAATGGCATGATAAAGAATTGGCACTAGTATTTCCAACAGGATATGGCTCAAATGATGCAACGTTGCAGTGTTTATTACGTTTATTTGAAAACTGTATAGTTTTTTCTGATGAACTCAATCATGCTTCTATTATTAATGGTATATGTAGTACGAAGGTAGAACGTGCAATTTTTAGACATAACGATACAAAAAATTTAGAAAAGTTACTTGCGGAACAACCGTATGAACGACCAAAATTAATTGTTTTTGAATCGATTTACTCTATGGATGGCGATATTGCGCCAATTAAAGAAATTGTAGGCCTTGCTAAAAAGTATAATGCTTTAACATTTCTTGATGAAGTACATGCAATTGGTATGTATGGGCCTAGAGGTGCAGGAATTGCTGCTGACTTAGGTATTGCAGGTTCAATTGATATTATTCAAGGAACTATGGCTAAGGGAGTTGGTATTATTGGCGGGTATATTACTGGTTCTGAACCAATAATTGATACAATTCGTTCTTTTGCTTCAGGGTTTATATTTACGACTTCATTACCACCAGCTATAGTGGCGGCATGTTATGCAAGTGTTGAGTACTTGAAAGTTTCTGATACAGAAAGAAAAAAACTACATAAAAAAACTAAAATGCTAAGAGATTATTTCAGTAAAGCAGGAATTCCGATCATGAATTCTAGTGAGACACATATATTACCTGTATTAATTGGAGATGCAATAAAATGTAAAGCAGTAACACATCAGTTACTTGAAAAACATAATGTTTATTTACAACCAATTAATTCACCAACTGTACCAGTTGGAACTGAGAGACTTAGGGTAAATATTACTCCTAATCATTCGGAAGAACAAATTATACAATTAACTAATGCGTTGACTGAAGTATTTCTTTCATTTGATATACCCAATAGATTTCAAATTACTTCGCAGCGGCAGGTAAGTAAATCCTCAGCCACACAACTAATTATGTGACTGGGGTAAAGCAATTGCATGAATGATCAAATAACACTGAGAAGGAATGACGATCAAATCATACTAAGGTCAGTGCTCATTAATCTGACTGAAATGCAATCTGTGTTTGTAAGACGTTCATGTGATTGCTTTGGTGACTGGGAAGAGTAAGCGTAGCCAACAAAGATATAACTTGAAAGATGAAGAGCATATATCCGTTATCTTTCAAGTTGCCTTTTTGTTGGCTGCATTCGCTCACCCCGGTCACATAGTTAGCTGATTCTCTCCCTTGCCGTCGCGATGCATCTTGAAATCCATAGGGTATATTAGGCTGTGTCCCGCAATAGACTGAGATAGAATAATCCCCTGGTTCTGACTTTCGGAAAAAACCTGTTATGGCTCGTTACGACCTTCCTGATGAAGCATGGGAGTTACTGCTCCCCTTATTGCCCCCTGAACATTCTCAACGGCCGGGACATCCTTATGTTGAACACCGCCGGGTTATCAACGGCATGTTTTGGGTACTCTGTTCCGGTGCCCCCTTGCGGGATTTACCCGAACGTTATGGTTCCTGGAAAACCGTCTATAACCGCTTTAATCGGTGGTCAAAATCGGGGATCATTAATCTCATTTTCAATAAGTTATTGTCAATACTGGATGAACAAGATTTGGTTGATTGGTCAGCCATATCACTGGATGGCAGTAACATTCGTGCGGCACATTGTGCAGCTGGCGCCCAAAAAAACATCCCGATGTCACCGCAGACCATGGCCTGGGTCGCTCTCAGGGTGGTTATGGTTCCAAAATCCATCTGGCTGTCGATGGAAAAGGCCATCCACTGAATGTGGTACTCAGTGCAGGTCAATGTCACGAAAGTCAATATGCAGTACGCCTGCTGGATGGTCTGGGTATTCAGCGTAAAAATGGTTTTATGAAACGTCGTTCAAAAGCGGTGATTGCTGATAAAGGTTACGCCAGCCACGTATTACGTAACCGGTTAAAAAGTCAGGGAATAAAAGTGATAATTCCCTATAAATCAAACGAAAAAGCGCGGTCAGATGGACGGGTTAAATTCGACCATAAAACGTATCGAAGAAGAAATGTTGTAGAAAGATGTTTTGGTCGACTCAAAGAGCATCGTCGCATCGCCACCCGTTATGAAAAGACAGCAAGAAATTATATTGCTATGGTGAAATTAGGTTGTATCCGCTTATTTCTTAAGGTCATTATTTAATTGAGGGACACAACCTAATTGGGGTTGCTTGACAGTTGCAGTAGAACTTTTAAATATCGCGCTCTAACTCAAAAATCAGATACAACAATTCACTAATAAATAACCTTGCTAAGATTCGTTATTATTTATTCAACGTTTTATAAAAAACGCAACAATATAATTAAAAAATATTTTCATATGTAACTAATTCATATTTTTAATAATTTTAATTTAAATATACAAAAAATTAATTATATTGCGATGTTATCATTTATGTGATTTGAAATATAAACGAAAAATAAAGGAGATAATTATGACTACAACTACAGAGCAAATAAATGTTGACTATCTAATATTCACTAATATAAATAACAATAATATGTAACTATCACCTAAATAAAGTAATGCAAAATGACATCTGCCTTCGACTCGACCGTATGTGCGGGAACCCCCGCGGTAACTGAATACGTTCGTACCTACAGTTATGGTCTTTAGGTCGAGGAGAATGTCAAATCTGTATCGACAAACGACAAACAGCTTTTCGCAGCGCGAAGGGTTTCGCTTAAAAACAGGCAAGGATCATTGCAATGGCTTATATATCCAAAGACTTCACGAATCTGCTCAATACCCTGATAGATGGACAGATTGAGGCAGCAAGTCGTCAGACAGAATGGTTTAACATGAGGCCTGATGAGCGTGCCGACTACATCAGGCAGGTAGACGAGCGGTTACAGGAAATGCAGCAGAGTACGCTGAGTGTGCTGGCTGCCCAGCATTTTCAGATGCAGGATAACCCCGTTTCTGTTGGCGACCAGTTGCAGACATTGCAGCAAAGACGGCAGCAGATGAACGATGTGCCCGGCACACCGGCGATCAACGCCTACAAGCAGCAACTGGACCGCGACATCCTGCTATACAGCCGACAGCAGATGGCCATAACGCACTTTGACAGCACTTGGCGTAAGGCTTTGACCATGCTCAATTCCGGCGGCTCTAAGACCTTGAAGACGACGACCCTGAGGGAGAACGCGGCGGGCAAGCAGGCTAAGCTGGATACCGAGATCAAGCGTCTGGAACAACAACTGACTATACAGGTGGCTACCTCCACGTTCAGCCCAAAATACGTGACGCTGTTTTCCGAACTACAGGCCTACAAGGAGGTCAATGCCCGCTACAACGCCTTACTCAAAGCATCCTCTACGGAAGAGGCCGCAGCTCTCGGCGGGCTGACCACGGTGCCTCCGGCCTCCGATGATCTGCCGGTAAATATTTCGTTGCTGATGATGGAGGAGCGCCCTGGCTACATCCGCATGAACGTCGCACTAGTTAATGCCAGCACCGATGGCCGCTTCAAAGATTTCTTCCTGGAGAATGGCAGATTAGTTGTGTCGGCGGACAGGGTATTCAACTTCTCCTTCGGTACCGCAGCCCGCTCCCTAGCCTGGCAACAACAATACCGGCTCAAGAGTGAGCTGCCATCCTTTCGCTCGCCGACCTATGCGCCAATTCGCTCGGTGCTGGTCAAAACCGAGTTCGTTGAGAAGTTCTTCGCCAACTACCTGGTTTCGGAAAGCACCTTGCGTGAAGGCTTCAAGGCGCAGTTGCTGGGTAACGGTCACAAAATGCTGCTGACCAGCGTTGACCGCAAGGTGCCGAATCAGGTCGGGATTCAGGTATCCGGCCAGGTTTCGAATACCACCATCACCCGTGAGGTACCATTGGCAAGCGCCTTGAGTGACCTGATCAACCAGAATGCTGATATCGCTAGCTTCCAGACTATCGGCCTGGAGGGGTTTCGCCAGAATGGTTACCACCCGGACCGTGACGGGCTTTTCGTTAATATCCATGAGCTGGAAGGTTCGGTCGGTTTTGCCAGTCGTCAGTATTTGTTGGAAATGCCCCAGGGCAACGGTTACCTATCCGCGACGCCCTTTGGGGTGATGAGCGTTGACGACGACAAGGTCAGCAGCAGTCACTTGAGCAAGGCGCAGACCGACATACTGTATCAATACAACGCCGCATTTTTCGAGAAGCTGGAGCAACTGCGTGAAGGCGGTACGAAGGCCAGTCGTCTGTTTAAAGGCAGCGAAGATCGCAAGGCGTTCGAGCAGCAGTTGGTACGTTTGCTTGAGCGTAACCACATCACCCCCGCAGGGGTGTTGGCGCCGGAGTATTTCCGTAACAACATGCGCGATATCAAGGGTAATAACCTAAACAAAGCGCTGTGGGAACAGGTGTTTGCCGCTTCGGTTTGGCGAAGCAGTGATAATGATCCGCTACTGTTTGGGCTGGCAACGAGATTGGTGAAGAACCGGGCTGTGGTTAAGGTCTTGCAAAATGGCTATGTGCAAAGTGACATTGCCCAGGCCAGAGGGCTATTGGCACCGTTGTACGAACAATGGCGCATTCGGGCCATCGAAGCGGAAATCCAGCGGGTCGCTAGCGTCAATGCGGCACAGCATCCAAGCAATCCGAAAGTACATGTTTTCGATCAAGCCGCGGTTGAGCACTCGCTGGACGACAAACTGCTCATCCTGTTACTGACTGGTCCCCAGGGCCTTGAGAGCGCCGATGCGCAACTGCGCCCGGCGGTTGAGGCGGCGCTGTTGAGCAATGAGGGCAGGAGCTTGCGCAAACAGGTCTTGTTCCATGCCTTGTTTCTGGTAGCCAATAGCTTTTCCAAGGTCTCGGTCCCGGTCAATCCTCACGCTGCGCTGGGTGCCGGCAAGGTCATGATCAATAACCGGTTGAATCAGCCCGATCCGTATCTGCTCCTCAATACCGGCCTTGAGGAGCAGACGTATCACGAGGATTCTTACCTGATCAAGGACGATAAGTACCGCAGCTACAACCAGTACCGTCCGGACCCGAAGAATGACGCCACACGCTACATGAATGACCTGGACACCCCGTTCGTGGGGGGGATTTCCGGGATCACCCAGACCGTCAGCAATGCCTTGCCGGAATTGTTCGGTGGCGCATTGAGCGTCAAGCAGTATTGGCAATTCCAGATGGCTAATGCGGCATTCATGATTCGTAACGGCTATCACTCGTTCTTCGAAACCCTCTATGTCGCTGCGCGTTACGAACCGGAGGGTGCGAACAGTATCGGCAAGGACATGTTGCAGATGTTCGACAAGTACCGCGCCGAAGGCAGCAAGAGAGAGTTGCAGGGTGAACTGTATGACGGAGTGATGGCGCGGGTCTTGCCGATCATTAATCAGGGCTTGCCAGCGGCTGACGAATTCCATCCACCGCGTTTTACCTACATGGGTCCAAGGCCGGCGCTGCTGGGGCAGGCGGTGAAGGATCTCGAACTCAAGGCTGGGCTGGTGTCTGTAGGTGATGGATTTGAGCCCCGACAAGGCAGTGACGACATCCATCAGTTTGCCTCTGATCCTGCACTGTTCGCCAAAACCCACACCATGAGTGCTGAGGTGCTGGTCAGGTCGGGGCGCCTCCCGGCAGAGGGGAGTGCCCAGTTGGTGAAGGTCGGGTCAGGCTTATACGAGCTCGAATACACTGAACAAAACGCCAATAGCATATCCTCAAGCAGCGTGCCGGCGTACTTCCTCGGCTACAATGGCCCGAACCAGGCCAATGCGGTACCCGCCTATGTGGACATTCCCAAGCATGCGGCCGCAGGGAGTTTTCTGTTCACCGGGACACTGTCGGGCGGCTCGCTGGTGGTGACCAGCCTCGACGCCAATACCTACCGGGTTTACCACGATGGCCGATTCAACAGCTCGCTGCTGTATGACAATGTGGTGATGGCGGTCGACTACAAGGATTACCAGATATCCGGTACCACTGAGGGCCTTGCTGCGGCGTACATGCAGTACGTCAATGGCGAGTGGCAACTGGTGTTCCAGCGCCAGGAATATCAACGAGATGGACAGATGGTCTGGCCGAAGTTGCGCGGTGGTGTGGAGCCACTCTCGATTCAGGTCGCCGGCAGTCAGGTGATGGAGCGCAACCAGGTCGAATTCGCCACTTACCGCGAGCAGGTTCACCAACAACTGAAAACGGTGGCGACGCAGTTTGGGGTGTCGGTCAAAGGAGTTACCGACGGCGTCTACACAGAGGGGGCGTTTTCTCCTGGGCATCCGGCAATTGCCGCATGGACCCGGTTGCGCGAAGCGGTTCAGGCCAAGGTCAAAGCCAACATTGACCAAGTGGCGGACAAACGCTACCAGCTCCAGGAAGCACGACGTACCTCAAGTGATACGGCCTTGATCGACCAGCAGATCAAGCAACTCAATCTTACACAGGACTACTACAAGGCGCAGTACGATCCAGTATTGCGTGAAGCCAGTTCTGTCGAAAAGACTTGGCTCTGGCAGCAGATCAAAGCCAAAGATGGCAGCGTTGCGGTGGTACAGATTGACGATACGGCCATTCAAGGCGAGGAGCGCACCAGCAGCGTGGGAGAACGTTACGCGGCCTCCGAGGCCTATCAGCGCGGGGCACAGGATAGCGGGTTCAATGATGGTTTGCGTAACTTCCGAGAGATCAAGATCCCCGGAGTGGATGACAAAATGTCGGTTCTGGAGATGAAACGCCTGTTTCTTGAAGGAAAGCTTACCCATGAGCAACGGGGTGCCTTGAGCGGTCGCATCACCGAAATCAGCCAGGCCGAGTACATTGACAAGGTACTGCGACAGACCGCAATGTTCAGTGAGGACTTCCATGACGCTGGCAGTGTCTTCGACCGCTTAGTACCACAGGACTTTTATCTGTCGCTGGTCGGTGACCGAGCCGGTGGCCGTTGCTACCCTTTGGTCAGGACCATGGCTGTGGCATTGGCGGGTGGCGGAGAGGCCAGCGTCAATAGCTTGGTACAAAAGCTGTTTTTCGCCTCCGCTGACCCGCAGGCGGGCAGCTCCACGCTGCTCAAGAATAGCCTGATCAATCTGCACTACAATGTTGAGGCCGTTCAGGCTTCCACGGAGCTGGGCCAGTTCAATTTGTCCGAGGTGGTGTCGCGACTGGCCGCAACAACCAGCACCTCGATGTTTGCACTCAATACCCAGAATCACTCGATGATGGTAGGGAGCACTGCCACGGCCGAAGGCCGTCGCTACTACTTCTATGACCCGAATGTCGGGATCTTTGCCTTCAACAACACCAAGAGTCTGTCTAGGGCTATGGAGCAGCACTTGGTGGTGCGCGGGCTGGCCGCGCACTATGACTCGTTCGGCAGCAAATCGGCGCCAGCCTTCAACCTGATTGAGATCGATACCGGCAAGATGGCTGAGGTACCAGTGGGTAATGGCCTAAACGTGTCTGACCTGACCCGAATCGAGGAACTGTCCAGTGTCATCGGGCAACGGCGGCAGGTCGAGCAGGTGGTGAGTGTACAAGAGCGGGTCATGGAAGACTTGCGACTGAGTCCTGCACTGAAGACCTTTGATGCCGAGCAATGGGGCGCACGGTTCGAAGTCGCCAGCACCCGGCTGGCGCGAGAGCACCAACTGGACAGCCGCTGGCTACCGATTATCGCTACGACGGAAGACCAGGGGAAAGGCAGCTACCGGGTCCAGTTCATTAACCGTGACCAACCCGAGCAGACCCGCTGGTTGATCACCGACGATAGCACCTTTGTCGAATTCCGGCGCTTCGTCGATGAGCGCATGGGTGTACTGAACGAGCACTTTACCCTAGAGCACGGCCGGATACGGCCTCGCGGCGGAGTTGGCGAGGCCGCTCCGGTGGATGGGCTGAACGCCGGGTTTGCGGTTCAGACGCTGATCCAGTGGTTTGCCGACAAGAACCGCCACGATGCGGCAAGCGGAGTGAATTCGCCTGATCTGGCCACCGCGCTCAAGGTCCACAGCTACCTCAACTTGGTCCAGATGGCTCACGGTGGTGTACAGGATATAGCCAAGGTCACCGCGTTGGTGCGTACGGCGCTGCGCGGTGAAGTGGTGGCCGCCGAAACCTCGTTAAAGGACTTTGCTTCGAACCTGGGCCACACCGTCAACGAAGGTGCCGGTGTGTTGTTTGGCGGAGCTATGGTCGGTCTGGATGCTTATGAACTGGCCTACGCTGAGAACGATGTGCAGAAGGCGGTGTTCGGTACCCAGCTAGCGTTCGACTCGGCGAGCTTCGTCACTGGTACAGCCGGGGTGGGGGCTGGTTTGGTCGGTGCTTCGACGGCCGGGGCGGTACTCGGTGGAGCCAGCGTGATCCTTGGCGGGCTCGCTGTGGGCTTTACGGCATTGGCTCAAGCCTTTGGTGCAGTCGCCGAGGATGCCAAGGCGGTAGGCCGTTACTTTGATACGGTCGACAAGGCGTACAAAGGCAATGGCTATCGATATGACAACGAGAAAAAGGTGCTGGTACCTCTTGCCGGGGCGGTAGTCAAGAGCCTTGACTTGCGCAGGAACCAGATCAGCTTCGACAGCCAGTACATCTACCGTACCCATTCGGGATCTACCGGTTCGGGGAAAATCAATTACTTCTTCTGGGTCGGTGACTTTCCGCGAATGGTCCACGATCGTGGTCAGGCTATCGAAGTGCGTAGCGGTATTGGTTACAAGGATATCTCCCGGCCTCTTGAACACGGCGACAGCAATGTCGTGATCCTGCCGGGCACACCTAAGTCCTACATCAGCTACGAATACATGTTGCTCCCTGGCGCCACCACACGCCATGATGCTGGTTTCGACGTGATACGCAGGCTAGAGGAAGACAAGCGGTTTGACTACGACTTCTATATCTTTCCGGGGGAGGAGACAATCCGCAGGATTCATCATGAGTACGTCGACACCCCAATCGAGGTGATACTCGATCAGCGCAACCGGCAACTGGTGGTGCCCGAGCTACCCAAAGAGCTACACGGCTTTTTGCGCTACGAGATCAAGGGAGCGGGTGGCGAGTACCTGATCGGCCTCAACGAAGGCACCCAAGTTAAGCTCACGAGCGATAGCGCCAGTGCATTGTCGCGCTGGATCATCGATAGCAGTCAGCTCGCCAGTGACAGCATCAGCGTGTCGAAGAACCAACTGGTGGTCGGCGGGGTGGTAGTTGAACTCGATCCGACCCAGAACGGGCAGGTATTGGTGGTCAACGGCAAGGGAGAGGTGCGCGAAGTTGACTTTGCTGGCCTGACAACTCAGGTGGTAAGCGAAGATGCGAGTAAGTGGCAGGTGCCCGGCCAGCAAATTGAGCAGCACCTGAGTGATCTGGCCAAAGCGCATCAGTTGCACGGGCAGTACGTAGTGGTGGAGAACTACAGCCACAACGGGCGAGATGTTGGTCGAGCGTTTTACGATGTAGGCAAGGAGCGGATGTTGTTCACCAACACCACCCACGAACAGACCAGACATGCCCAATTGGGTGTGGTGATGGGGGACTATGCCTATTTCTACGACGCCGACAATGCGGCGGCGTGGCGGGTAGACATCGCCACCGGACAGGTCGATGCGCAGTTTGAGCCATGGTTTAATCAAAATGCGGGTAAGATCAGTCGGCTATGGCAGGAGGGGGATGCGGTCTACCTGGCACGCCGTTATCGACTAAAAGAGAAGGAGGCTGAACTAGAGAAGGAAGCTGAGCTGTGCTATCGGATCCTCGATGATCGAATGGAGTTGGTTAGTGCGGTGGGTGATGATGCGCTGCTCCAGCTTTTAGCACGTACTAGCCAGCATAGTGATGAGCTCAAGACTATACTCAAGGGCTACTACGAGAGCAAAAGTATACAGCGTGAGACTCCGACGTATATATTGGGCGCACGGCTGATCCAGCCGACCAGTGCGGCGCTGGTCACTGTGTTCGGCGTGGATGCGGCTGGCGTGGCGCACCGCTACTGGATACGTCCCGGCGACGGGACACTGATCAAGCCGAATCTGGCGCCACTGGCAGATCAGACCTCGCACTTTAAAGAGTACGAACAAACCCGCAGTGCCTGGCCGATCCCGGCCGACCTGGTGTTAGCGGGGAGCATGTCGCAGCCCGGCGGCAAGGAAGTGTTTTTCTTCTACAGTAAAGAGCAAAAGGCCCTGTTCCGACAGGAAGGTCCCGGGCAGGCTGTTCTCGACGCCAGCCATCCCACAGCATTACGCATCAGTACTCCAGCGTTAGCCAACCTGGTCAATCTGAACGGCAGCCTGCTTGCCATCACTGAGGATGGGCGTGTGGCCCGGCTCGATGCACTGGGGCAGCTTAGCTACGAAGCGGTCAACGAGCATTGGCTCAAGGGACGTACCCACTGGTGGCAGGACCTGGCTAGCGTCGCTGACGGCAGAGCTACTCTGGCAGTGTTCGGGGTCAAGGGTACCGACGGCAAGAGCCTGCTGCCAGTGTGGTACCACAACGGTCAGGTAGTAGTGGCTTCGGCCCCCCTGCAAGACAAGCGTTTGCAGTTCTTGGGTTTTGAAGCGGATGGCTCCGGTGCGCGACTGTTCGAACCCGCCAGCGGCAAGTTGTATCGTCAGCCGCCTATGACTGCCGATGCGCTGGCTGCCGCGTTCGGTACCGACGAGGTGCTTGAAGTTTCGCCACAGCTTCCCGCCGCCAGTGAGCTGGAGTCTGGACTGTACCTCAAGGCGGCGGAGCAAGTCGATGCCGGGCTACGCCTGACCACCGTCAAAGGCGAGATCCTATTGCGAACCAATGACGGCAAATTGCAGCTGGTTGCCGTCGACAAAGGCTGGCAACAGGACAACTTCGCTCGTCTGCCACAGGCACTTGCTAAGATCGCTGGTAAGTGGCGAGCCAAAGGCGTGCTGACCTTGCAAGGCGATGACACACAAGGCTGGTTCGATGTCGGCAGCGGTCAAGTGTTCTCCTGCGGTAGCATCCAGGCTAAAGACAATCTGCGTTTCATCGGAATTGCTGCCGGGAAGAAGGGCGCGTATGTGTACAGCCCAACGAACCAAGCACTGTACCGGGTCAAGGACGATGATGTGCAGAAGCTGAGTCATTACACTAGTGTCGAGCGTATTGGTTCGTCGCTGTTGATTCGGAGCGGGGGCGCGGATGGTAGCCGGGACGACTTGACCCCACCGCTGATCGCCGGTGTTGACAGTGTGGTGTTGCATGGCAGTGTCGATAACGATACCTACCGCCTCAGCCAAGAGATGTGGTCGCATTACCGCACGGTTATCATTGACAACGATGACCCGGGCCAGGCCCTGGACCGCTTGATCATGCCGGTGGCTGATGCGGAAAAAATCCTCGTGAGCCGCCATGATGATAATTTGATGCTGACTGACTCGGCTAATGGCACGACCTTGGTGATGCGCAAGGTGTTCGGTAGCCAGGCGATGACGCACCAGCATTTGCAAATCGAGCTGGAAGGTTCTTCGTTGGTGATGAGAGTGGACCATCTGGCCAAGAACTTTACTCAGAGGAGTTACGCCAAAGGGGGGCTGGTAGAGCTGTCTTGGGCCAGTAGACAACCCGTCATCATGCTTCATGAGATTCATTCCGTTGTTGCTGTCCCGGACACGGAGGGGCCGAGCCTAGCGAAGCTGAGCGGGGCTATGGCCTCGTTCCCTGATATCGGAGGTGCCCGCGAGCACCTGCCGCAAAACCGTCAGGCTATGCAGGCGGTGCTGGTGCCACCGCTGTCTTGAGTTAGCAGGAGAAACCACAGGAGGGGCGCAAAGCCCTTCCTGTCTCCGGACTCTGGTCGAATCATTTCTCTTGTAGTAGAAGCAGATCATGATCAAACCCATCGAAGGCTTACGGTCAAGTTATTGCAAGGTGGCGAATACATTCCTGATGTTTTCAGGTGTGAACAATCGGCCTGCTTAAGTGATCCGCTAGCAGGTACTGGCATTGCGTGGATATGTGTTGCATCAGGTCGGGCTGAAAGGTGTTACTTGGAATAGTAAGATTGCGCATTTGTTGGAGTGTGAGTTGATGTTGTATATCGATGCTGAACCTGTCTTTTCTACATAAATTCCTTGTTACAAGATGGGGAATCTTTTTGAACTGAGGCAATCTTTTATAACTAACCCTATTCTGATTAATAATAAGAAAGCTGAGCAACCAATAATAAACAACATCGTGTTAATTAATTCATTGATTTTAGTTTGGATGGATTGACTGCTGCAATAGAACTTGTAAGTATTGCGTTCCAGCAAAAAAAGGACGCTTAAATTTTTAGGCATCCTAGCTTGGTAACCCTTATGTTCAATTCAATATCGAAATACTGAAAAGCTAAACTAACTACAGTTATATATTCGGGTTCTTGTATTGGTCGCCCGTTAAGTTTTTATCTCCCAACAAGCGCACTTTGAATTGGTGCCCGGAGGCGGAATCGAACCACCGACACGAGGATTTTCAATCCTCTGCTCTACCGACTGAGCTATCCGGGCAACGGGGCGCATTAAACCGTATTCAGCCTAAGTCGTCAATGCCTTTCTGATAAAAAATGATAAAAGCGGATTGATTGCTTTCTTTTTGCTCGGAATTTATGTGGTTGTTTATCTTAGGCTGATTTTTGTTAACTTAACGCACCATTTTTGCGGCATAAGGCAATAGCTAAAACATCTTCTGCCAGCAGTTTTGCCGTAGTGATATCACCAATATCCCGTTTGAGTAGTAGCTTACTCAGGCAACCTTCCAGAATCAGTTCCATCTGTTTAGCAACGAGTTCGCAATCTTCAATATCCAGTTGATGTAATAGCTCGGTGGTGTAACGGGAAGAACTCTGTTTTTGTAATTCAGCTAATTGATGGATAGGGTGGTCAGATTCAGGGAATGCGCTACAGGCCGCGATAAATAGACAGCCTGGGTAGCGTTTCTCCTTTACTTTTTCATCAAGGGCTGTGTAACGAGCCAGTAACTTCTGCTCTGGTGTCAGAGTTTCATCCAGTAATATCTGTCGCTGCCAGACTTCAATCTGTTGGCCGTGATAACGTAGGCAGTCATAAAGTAGAGCTTCCCGATCGGGCCAGAACTGCTTGAGATATTCGATATCCATGTTAAGCGAGCCAAAAAGTACCTCAGTTGTGATGGATAAGCCATGTTGCTCCAGTAAGTTTAAGGCATGACTAAGAACTTGTTCTCGTTGCATGGTGTTCTCCTTCTGAATCATTTTGGCAGATGTTGCAAATGCTCATTAAAGCGGGTTGCATCCATAAAACCATTTACCCGTGAATCGGGGATCTCTTTCCCCTGAGAATCAAAAAACAAAATAGTCGGCAATCCCCGAACGCTAAGTTTTTCTAAAAGCTGCTTCTGTTGCGGGCTGTTGTTCGTAACATTGGCCTGTAACAGTAAGGTATCACCTAGTTGTGACTGAACTTGTGGATCGCTGAAAGTATATTTTTCAAATTCTTTACAAGCGGTGCACCAGTCAGCATAGAAATCAAGCATAACGGTTTTACGGCTGTTTTGTGTCATTATCTGTTCTAATTCCTGCCAATTATTTATCTGGCGGAAATTTAGGCTGTGTTGCGGCTGTTGTGTAACCGTTGTGCCCCAAAACCAATCCTGTAATGGGCGGGTAGCTATCAGCATCAGAATTAACAATATCAGTTGTATGACTCGTACCCAACCGTTTTGGCTTCTAATCGTCAGAACAAATCCCCATCCCAGGAAACTGACTGCCAGTAGGCTCCATAATCGTATTCCCCATGCATCACCGATAACCCTTTCCAGCAGGAAAACGGGTAGCGCAAGAATAATGAAGCCAAAAGCTTCTTTAACATACTGCATCCAAGGCCCACTGCGTGGCAGGAGTTTGTGACCAAATAGGGTGACAGCAATGAGCGGTAATCCCATTCCCAAAGCGTAAAGATAAAGGGTTAGGCCACCTGCCACGGTATTACCACTTTGAGCAATGTAGAGCAGAATCGCACTTAAAGGCGCGGTAGTACAAGGAGAGCAAATTAATCCCGCTAACGCACCCATAGCGAATACACCGAAAAGTGAACCGTTTTTTTGCTGGTTACTCCAGTTGACTAAGCGCGTCTGAACAGCGGAAGGCAGTTGCAGAGAATAGAGGCCGAACATCGACAGTGCCAGCAGAATAAACAATACTGATAAGCCGATCAGTACATACGGATGTTGCAGTGCGGCCTGAAATTGTAGACCGGCAGCCGCTACAATCAATCCAAGTAGCGTATAGGTGACTGCCATGCCTTGAACATAGCTTAGCGCTAACCAAAATATCTGTCTCAGGCTTTTAGGGCGTTGGTTACCAAGAATAATGCTGGAAATCAATGGATACATCGGTAGTACACAAGGTGTAAAGGCGATACCGATGCCAATCAAAATTGCCCAGAGTGGTGAGAATGGTAAATGTTGTTGGTCATTCGATGCACTTTCTGGCGTTTTGTGAACAGGTTCAGCAGGTATGGCGTCAGTTGTTTTTGATGGAATAACTGCACTCAATGGAACAAGGCGGGTTTCTGGTGGATAGCAATATCCTGCGGCGGCACAGCCTTGATAAGTGACAACGATATTAGAATTGTTGTTCGCCTTTGTAACAGGAACATTGACGATGAGTTGTTGGAAATAAACTTCAGTTTCACCAAAGAATTCATCTCGATGAGCTGTACCTTGTGGCAACGTGATTTTACGTAGTGTGGCCTGTTGCGGCTCAATATGAAGTTGTTTGCGATAAAGGTAATAACCCGGTTTGATCTGCCAGTCTAACGTCAATTTGTCGTTTTTTTGCTGAAAATCAAACATGAATGCCTGATCTACTGGCAAATATGGGTTTTGCCCCGGCTGTTCAAACAGCGCATTTGCTGCCGTTGGGGTAAGGAGGGGGCTGCAAAGCAGCAAAAATAGCATCAGAGTACGTTTAATCATAAAGATAATGATCGCTAATCGAATGAAACAGATTCAGCACTATAACCGAAGGCGGCCAGACCAGAAAGTGTTCTGGTTAAGATTAAGACAGCTATTGAAGGTTTTCAGAGAAAATATATCGCTTGGCAGAAGAGAGTATGCAGGGGCGGTATGATATACGCCCCTATATTAAGTGGTTATTGGCAGGCAGAATTAAAGGATCATACTGCCGAATAGGAAACCGAAGGCAACAGCTAGAGCAACCCCAATGGTGCCAGGGATAAAGAATGGATGATTAAATACAAAACGGCCGATACGGGTCGTACCGGTGTCATCCATTTGAACTGCGGCAACCAAGGTTGGATAAGTAGGTAGAATAAACAACCCAGAAACTGCGGAGAAAGAGGCAATGGCAGTCAATGGAGTGACGTTCAGAGCCAAAGCCATCGGCATCAACGCTTTTGCGGTGGCTGCCTGAGAATAGAGTAGGGCGGAACAGAAGAAGAAAATAATCGCTAGCAACCAAGGTTGAGAGTGGATTAAGTCTCCAGCGGTGCCTTTAATCCAATCCATGTTCGCCTGTACAAAAGTATCTCCTAGCCATGCAACACCTAGAATACAGATACATGCGCTCATACCCGCTTTAAAGGTACTGGAGTTCAGAATGGCGTCAGTATCAACTGAACAGAACATCGTCGTGATAGTTGCGACACTCAGCATAATGATCAGGATGGCGTGAGTGGTGTTCATCAGGGGTTCTTCAACCAGACCGATGCTTGGGCTATTGAAGATAGCATAAATAACAACACTGATAACACCGGACAGGAATAACAGAACGGAAGTTTTAGCCCTTGGTTTAATCTCAATTTGTTTGCTGCCACGCAGAGTTATCAGGTTATCTTCCAAGCGCTTTAAGTAAACAGGGTCATCAGACAACTTGGAATTAAACGCCCAGGAGATGATAAAAGACATCAGAACGATAGCGGCGAAAGTGGATGGTAATAGCACCATTAACAGATGGATATAGCTAACGCCGTGGCCTTCCATCAGAGAAGACATATAAACAACCGCCGCGGAAATTGGTGAGGCGGTGATGCCAATTTGGGCCGCTACAACCGCAGTGGAAAGTGGACGGCATGGCTTAATGCCTTGCTCTTTCGCAACTTCAGTAATAACAGGTAGCGCTGACAGAGAGATGTTACCTGTACCTGCAAACAGTGTCAGGAAATAGGTAACGATAGGTGCGAGTATCGTGATGTATTTTGGATTTTTACGCAGCAGTTTCTCAGTTTGCTGAACCAGATAATCCAGACCTCCGGCAACCTGCATTGCAGAGATAGCGGCGATAACGGCCATAATGATGGAAATAACATCAAATGGGATATGCCCTGGTTTAACGCCAATTACAGCCAGCACCAGAACGCCAAGACCACCGGCAAATCCAATGCCAATTCCCCCTAATCTTGCACCCAGGAAGATGGCCAGCAGAACGATAATCAATTCTACGGCTAACATAATAGTGACTCCTTGAAATAATTAAAAATTTGAAAATTTTAGGTTAATACTTTGTGCATGTAGGGAAGTAAAAAGGCACGCTATCCAGTTGGAGTTGCGTGCCTTGTTGCTAAGAGCTATTTTTTATTATATTCAACAACTTAATCGTCAAAACGTTTTGCCTTGTAAGATGGGCATTTTAGGTTCTCTACAGAGAAGATGTCATCCAATTGAGTTTCGGTCAGTAGACCTCGTTCCAGCACAACTTCACGAACACTTTTACCGGTTTCAGCACAAATTTTACCAACAATGTCACCATTGTGGTGACCGATGAATGGGTTCAGATATGTCACGATACCGATCGAGTTGAATACGAAATTTTCGCAAACTTCTTTGTTAGCCGTGATGCCATTAACGCATTTTTCTACCAGGTTGCGGCAAGCGTTGCTTAGCAGGGAGATAGATTCAAACATGGCCTGACCGATAGCAGGTTCCATTACATTGAGCTGTAACTGGCCTGCTTCGGATGCCATAGTAACACAAATATCGTTACCAATAACTTTGAAGCAAACCTGATTCACAACTTCTGGAATAACTGGGTTCACTTTTGCCGGCATAATAGAAGAGCCTGCCTGTAATTCTGGTAGGTTGATTTCATTCAGGCCAGCACGAGGGCCAGAAGAAAGTAAACGCAGGTCGTTGCAGATTTTAGACAGTTTGACAGCCAAGCGCTTCAGAGCACCGTGGACCATAACATAAGCCCCACAGTCAGAGGTGGCTTCAATCAGGTCTTCGGCTGGTACGCAAGGTAAACCTGAAACTTCCGCCAGTTTTTCAACCGCCAATTTCTGATAACCGGGTGCTGTATTCAAGCCGGTACCGATAGCAGTAGCACCAAGGTTAACTTCCAGCAATAATTCAGAGGTTCGGTTGAGGTTTTTAACTTCTTCTTTCAACAGGATAGAGAATGCGTTGAATTCCTGCCCCAGTGTCATGGGAACAGCATCCTGTAATTGGGTACGACCCATTTTTAGGATATCATTAAATTCTTTGGCTTTTTTATCGAAACCTACAATTAACAGTTCAATAGACTCGATCAGTTTCAGGATGGAGTTATAAACTGAAATGCGGAAGCCAGTTGGGTAGGCGTCGTTAGTTGACTGGCTTTTATTCAGATGGTCATTGGGATTCAGGTACTCATATTCGCCTTTTTTATGGCCTAACAGTTCCAGACCAATGTTTGCCAGAACCTCATTGGTATTCATGTTGAGTGAAGTACCGGCACCGCCTTGAAACACATCGATCGGAAATTGATCCATGCATCTACCGGTATAGAGCACTTCGTCACATGCTTTGATGATGATGTCTGCAATTTTTTTAGGAATAGTTTGTAGCTCTTTGTTAGCTAAGGCTGCGGCTTTTTTTACCATCACCATGCCACGGATGAATTCGGGTACATCATTAATGGTGTTGTTACTGATATGGAAGTTTTCAATCGCACGTAAGGTGTGAATACCATAATAGGCTTCAGCAGGGACTTCTCGTTTACCTAACAGGTCTTCTTCGATACGAATGTTGTTTGACATGAGAACCTTCTTATTAGATGACGTTTTTACTGTCTAATTATGCGTTCATTAAATCATTATGTTGCCAACTGCAATAGTTATGATATGAACTTTTTATCACCGGATTGCCAGCGTGATCATATGCTGGTTAGCAATAAATGCATTGAATCTGGATCACTTTATAGTGGTATTTGTTTGGTCTGATTTGATATATGTGATATTTATCACAATTTTGTATCTAATTAGAAGGATTTTCAGCGGATTGAAAACGATAGCTGTGACCCCAATTATATCTTTAATAAACTGAAAAAATATTAATTTGGTTGTCCCTTGGATTTTGTTGATATGATTTATTCAGGATACAACCTGTTCATCCAAATCAATTGAAGGAGCACCAAGTGCGTTGGTTGCCATTTATCCTGATATTTTTGCTTGTCTATATCGAGTCAGCCTTATTTGTGCGTGTTGCCTCTGAACTAGGTGTACTGTTGACTCTGTTACTGGTGTTGTTTACTTCTTGTATCGGTATCTCTTTGGTACGCAGTCAGGGCATAAAGAATTTTATTCAGATCCAGCAGAAGCTGATTAATGGGGAGAGTCCGGCTGCGGAAATGATAAAAAGCGTCTCTCTTTTACTGGCGGGTTTCCTGTTACTCCTCCCCGGTTTTTTTACGGATTTTCTTGGATTGTTGTTGTTATTGCCACCGGTTCAAAAAACATTAGTGATGAAACTGATGCCACATATCAATTTCTATCGTCCTCATAATAGTGGTGGGTTTAGACGGGATAGTAATACTTTTGAGGGGGAATACGAGCGTAAGCAGGATGACCCCTCCCGAACGTTGAAAGACCATAAACCCGATGACGACGAGCATAAGCCTCATTGATAAGCGGTCATTTTCTGAATGTTTGGTTTAATCATCGGTTTTTTTCTGTGGGCAAGAAAAAAGTAAAATATTTTTTTGCCTGCCCTTGAAGTATCATAAATAGGTCCCCATTTAATTTATTATGATACTGGTTTAATGAAAGCGTACTGGTATCAATCCTCTTACCTGATATGGACTTTCTTATAGGAGAGCTATCAATGAATATTCGTCCATTGCATGATCGTGTAATCGTCAAGCGTAAAGAAGTTGAATCAAAATCTGCTGGCGGTATTGTGCTGACTGGCACTGCTGCGGGTAAATCCACTCGTGGCGAAGTTTTGGCTGTGGGCAATGGCCGCATCCTTGAAAACGGTGATGTAAAAGCACTGTGTGTGAAAGTTGGAGATATCGTTATTTTTAACGATGGTTACGGTGTTAAATCAGAGAAGATCGATAACGAAGAAGTGTTGATCATGTCTGAAAGCGACATTCTGGCAATTGTTGAAGCGTAATTGTTGCGCTTAGATCTTCTTAACTGAACGAATTTAAAGGAAAGAAACAATGGCAGCTAAAGACGTAAAATTTGGTAGCGACGCTCGCGTTAAGATGCTACGTGGTGTGAATATTCTTGCTGATGCAGTAAAAGTAACCCTTGGCCCTAAAGGCCGTAACGTTGTGCTGGATAAATCTTTCGGTGCTCCTACAATCACCAAAGACGGTGTTACCGTCGCTCGTGAAATTGAACTGGAAGACAAGTTCGAAAACATGGGTGCTCAGATGGTGAAAGAAGTTGCCTCTAAAGCGAATGATGCTGCGGGCGACGGTACAACGACTGCAACTGTATTGGCCCAGTCTATTGTTACTGAAGGTCTGAAAGCCGTAGCCGCTGGCATGAACCCAATGGATCTGAAACGTGGCATCGATAAAGCCGTAGTTGCAGCAGTTGCAGAGCTGAAAAAGCTATCCGTACCTTGCTCAGATTCCACCTCTATTGCTCAGGTAGGTACTATCTCCGCGAATTCCGACGAAACTGTGGGTAAATTGATCGCAGAAGCGATGGATAGAGTTGGTAAAGAAGGTGTAATCACCGTTGAAGAAGGTACTGGCCTGGAAGACGAGCTGGATGTCGTTGAAGGTATGCAGTTCGACCGTGGTTACCTCTCTCCTTATTTTATCAACAAACCAGAAAACGGTTCTGTTGAATTAGAAAACCCATATATTCTTCTGGTAGATAAAAAAATCTCCAACATCCGTGAACTGTTACCCGTTCTGGAAGGTGTAGCTAAGGCAAGCAAGCCTTTGCTGATTGTTGCTGAAGATGTTGAAGGTGAAGCACTGGCAACTCTGGTTGTTAATACCATGCGTGGCATCGTCAAAGTTGCTGCGGTTAAAGCGCCTGGCTTCGGTGACCGCCGTAAAGCTATGCTGCAAGATATCGCTGTCTTGACTAACGGTAATGTTATTTCTGAAGAGATTGGCTTGGAGTTGGAAAAAGCAACTCTGGAAGATCTGGGTCAGGCAAAACGTATCGTTATCAACAAAGATACCACCACCATCATTGATGGCGTTGGTGAAGAAGTTGCAATTGCAGGCCGTGTTAATCAGATCAATCAGCAGATCAAAGAGTCCACTTCTGATTATGACCGTGAAAAACTGCAAGAGCGCGTAGCTAAACTGGCTGGTGGTGTTGCTGTTATCAAAGTTGGTGCTGCAACAGAAGTTGAAATGAAAGAAAAACGCGCTCGCGTTGACGATGCTTTGCATGCAACTCGCGCAGCAGTAGAAGAAGGCGTAGTCGCTGGTGGTGGTGTTGCACTGGTTCGCGTTGCAGCGGCTATTGCTGGTCTGAAAGGCGATAACGAAGATCAAAACGTAGGTATCCGTGTTGCAATGCGTGCGATGGAAGCTCCTTTACGTCAGATCGTTGATAACTCAGGTGAAGAGCCATCTGTTATCGCAAACAGCGTGAAAGCAGGTGAAGGCAACTACGGTTATAACGCAACGACTGAACAGTATGGCGATATGATCGCAATGGGTATTTTGGATCCAACCAAAGTGACCCGTTCTGCACTGCAATTTGCAGCATCTATCGCTGGTCTGATGATCACCACTGAATGTATGATCACTGATCTGCCTAAAGATGATAAAGCTGATTTAGGTGCAGCAGGCGGTATGGGTGGCATGGGCGGTATGGGCGGCATGATGTAATAGCCGCGTAGGTCGCTAGCCGAGCGGGTTACGTCCATAGTGGTCATCGATTAATAGTGGTCACCGGATTAATAGTGGCCATCGATTAATATCGTGGTGAATATTCCCACCCCGCTAAAATAGCATTTAAAAAAATCCGATATCCGGGCTGAGGTTCAAGCCTGGATATCGGTCTCCGGGTCTGATTTCAGATAGGGGTGAAAGCCTGTATTTCCGTAATATTCATGAAAAATGTACGTTGAAGTGATGTTGCCTCCAATATTGTGATGAAACGGCATCGTGTTTACCAAGTGATAAGTCTACTAGGATAGCTGAAGTGCTTTCCCGTCAACTTTATTTTTGCTGATGTTCCAATGAACGATACAAGAGACTGTTCTTGCTAAACGTTCTCTTCTTCTGTTTCCTTCTGTAGTGCTGCTATACCCGTGGTTAAAATTTGTTCAACTCTGCTCCTGCTCCATGTGAAACTATGGCTTTACAAAGTGATTGTTCTCTTCATTAGCTTAAAAAGCGTAAGTAAGTGATAAAGATGATTTGGCATAGGGGAAATTCTTAAGGAAAAAAATATTTCCTTAAACTTAGAAAAAATGAGTTTATTAGACTAAAATTCATTTATTCATAGGACTTTGGAAAATAATTCAAATATCTATGCACAAATTTAATCGATCTACCGAAATGGCTGTATTCGTTCAGGTCATTGAGTCGGAGAGTCTCTCTGCCGCTGCTCGCAAGCTCGACATGACGCCATCAGCAGTCAGTAAGCTTATTAATCGGCTTGAGATGCGACTTGGTGTACGGCTGTTGAATAGAACGACACGTAAACTTCAATTAACGGCTGAGGGTTCTGTTTTCTATGAACGTAGTGTCAGAATTTTGGAGGACATCATAGCCGCAGAACAAGAAGCAAATCAGGGAACCGCGCTACGTGGACGGATACGTGTGAATTGTCATGTTGCGTTTGGAAAACATTGCTTGATGCCTTTACTACCGGATTTCCTGCAACGCTACCCAGAGATCACTCTCGATATCTCATTATGTGACTTGATAGTGGATTTACTTGATGATCGTAGCGATGTGGCGATTCGTACCGGTCCTCTGGACGATTCATGCTTCATGGTACGCAAGTTGGGGGCAAGTCGAATGGTTGTGGTGGGATCTCCTTCGTACCTTGACAGGATGGGGATACCCTCTATGCCTAGCGATCTGGGGCGCTACAATCGACTTGGTTTTGGCTTTACCCGTCATATGAAAGCTTGGCCTTTCATCGATTCGGAAGAGTGTGGGCAACAATTGCCTTCAGGGAACTTGCTACTTGGTGATGGAGAAACCATGCGTAAAGCTGCAATAGCAGGACTTGGCTTAGCACGATTAGCTCGTTTCCATGTGGATGCTGATATTCGGAACGGTTTGTTGCTACCTGTACTTGAGAACTATAATCCTGGCGATAAGGAAGAAATATATGCAGTTTTTGTCGGCCAAGGTAGGCAACTCCCATCACGGATACGGGTATTTCTGGACTATCTGACAGAGCGTATTCACATTGGTGATGGATGGTGATAGTCGGAAAATATGATGCCACGAAAATGTTTGATGGCCCATTATCGTGGTATCAATGGAGGTATTTCTATCCAAATGGGGCACAGTTTTTTGCATCCATGTTAAAAAAGTATCATTATTTACACACAACAAAATCCACATGAAATTCATATATACCCTATGGATTTCAAGATGGATCGCGACGGCAAGGGAGCGAATCCCAGGGAGCATAGATAACGATGTGACCGGGGTGAGTGAGTGCAGCCAACAAAGAGGCAACTTGAAAGATAACGGGTATAAGTATAATGTCTTAATCCTATTAATATGTGGAATTTTTATGGGATATAACGTCAGATAATTGCTCAATAAAGAATTGTCGTGAGATATTATCAAATCAAAACTGTCGATAGATGTTTTAATAGTATTTTGAGTGAGATGGTTTAAGTTTAATATCATTCGCAACATGGGAATTGAATTTATCAGATAGAAAAATAAATATAAATATGCCAACGGGAAATATATGTCAGATGATTATTATAAGTTTATTCAAGATCTTGCTGTAAGGAGGTTAATGAATTAGTTAAATATTTACATTATGACTTTTAGTATTGCATATAATAATATTTTTAGTGCTCTATCTGGTAGTCAATATCATGGATAAAAGGCTTTTTTGATAAATAATTTATGTATTGATTAATGAGTGATGTTTTTTGAAGATAAAGCATTTATCAAACTTATTCATATTATTTATTCGATTATTTTTCTCTATTTTCTTACTGCATTCACCTTGGCATAAAATATTTTTGACCTAAACATTTTACTGAAGGATGACTTTATAAATTATTTTTTGCGACATTGGTGTACAACAAGGTATATTGATGACTAATTGTCGAATTTCCAACAATGGGTGAGGAAAAACATGCGAATTAAAGTTTTGCTCAGTGCTTCAGTATTGTTACTATTGGCAGGGTGTACAACTACTAACCAATTAACTTCTGGTGGTTCACAGGTTCGATTTGTTGATACTAAGCCAGGTAGCGAGTGCCAGTTATTAGGTGAAGTAACAGGTACTCAAAGCAATTGGATGACTGGTGTAAGTAATGAAAGCAGCTCAATGCGTGGGGCAGCCAATGATTTACGCAATAAAGCCGCAGTCATGGGGGGAAATGTGATTTATGGCGTCACCAGTCCGAGTGAAAGTCTGTTATCGAGCTTTGCGCCACTGGACAGTAAAATGATTGGTCAAGTTTATAAATGCCAGTAATGGCATTCAGAATTTGAATGATATGCCCGGCTGAAAAGTATCCGGGCATGAATTTTTGTTAGTTTTGTCTTAATCCCAAATCAAGAGGTGTCTTACTCGGTTCTCCGCCGATTTCCCTTGCGAGACGTGGTACTAAATAACCTGAAATTTTTGTCAGCAATTCCCGGATAAGCGCCTTGGCTTCTTCATCACTGACCATAAAATGAGAGGCTCCTTGTACTTTATCCAGCACGTGAATGTAGTAAGGTAGGATACCTACATCGAACAGAGCATTGCTCAGGTCAGCCAGAGTATCAGAATGATTATTGATACCGCGTAACAGCACACTTTGATTTAGTAACGTAATACCTGCTTGTTTCAGCAACATCATACTGTTCTGTAAGGATTGGTCGATCTCATTAGCATGATTGATATGTGTCACCATGATCACCTGTAATCTCGATTGTGCCAGTCGATCGCAAAGCGTTGTTGTGATCCGGGCAGGAATAACCACAGGCAGACGAGTATGAATACGCAGTCGTTTAATATGAGAAATCTTTTCCAGATTGCTGATTAACCAGTCAAGTTCGTGATCTTTTGCCATTAAAGGATCGCCGCCGGAGAAGATAATCTCATCAAGTTCAGGATGTTGCTGAATATAATCTAACGCTTGTTGCCAATTGCGTTTATTACCTTTGTTATCTTCGTATGGGAAATGACGTCGGAAGCAATAACGGCAGTTAACTGCACATCCTCCTTTAACCAGCAACAGTGCGCGATTACGGTATTTATGTAATAGACCGGGGACAGCACTGCGCTGTTCATCCAGAGGATCGGTAGAAAAACCCGGCGTAAGCGTGAATTCTTCGGGTGTCGTTATGACCTGAAGTAACAGCGGATCATTAGGATCGCTTACTTGCATACGCGCAACAAAAGCCTTGGGTACCCGTAGTGGAAACAGGCGACGTGCGCCGCTCCCCTTGGTCAAGTTCGGGTGTTTATCTAAAGATAATAATTGTAATAATTCATCAGGATCGGTAATAACATCTGTAAGTTGTTTCAACCAGTCTTCTCTGATGATGATCTTTGGGGTTATAATGTGCGCCATTTTTTGGCTAAGCCATTTTGTTTAAAAGAGGATCTCCATGGCTACTTATAGTACCAATGAATTCCGTTCAGGTCTTAAAATCATGTTAGATGGTGAGCCGTGCGCTATTCTTGAAAGTGAATTCGTGAAGCCGGGTAAAGGTCAGGCGTTTGCCCGTGTTCGTATTCGTAAGCTGATTTCCGGTAAACTGCTGGAAAAGACCTTCAAATCTACTGACTCTGTAGAATCTGCTGACGTGATGGATATGAACCTGACTTACCTATATAACGATGGTGAGTTTTGGCACTTTATGAATAACGAAACCTTCGAACAGTTAGCGGCTGATGAAAAAGCAGTTGGCGATAATGCGAAATGGTTAGTAGAACAAGCTGAGTGTATCCTGACGCTGTGGAATGGTCAGCCTATCTCTGTGACTCCACCAAACTTTGTTGAATTAGAAATTACTGATACTGATCCAGGTCTAAAAGGTGATACCGCAGGTACGGGTGGTAAACCAGCAACCTTGAGCACAGGTGCTGTAGTTAAAGTACCTCTGTTCGTTCAAATTGGTGAAGTGATTAAAGTGGATACCCGTTCTGGTGAATACGTTTCTCGCGTAAAATAATTACCGACGGTATTTGATAAAAGCCGCAGTTCTGGAAGCAGGCTGTGGTTTTCTTTATTGGTGATTATACAGAGGGCATAGCTATTTATGTCTTTTGAGCTCACAATATTGTGTTATTGATATTGCCATTTTACACAACTATAATTTATCACTGTTTCTAATGGTTATCCGGGACGACCTGGATATACTGCCGTTTTCTGGAGACGACTCCACAACACTATTATGGGGCGTTGATATGTCCTGGTTTGTTCTTGTTATTGCTGGTTTATTTGAAGTCGTCTGGGCGGTTGGCCTGAAATATACTCATGGTTTCACCCGGTTGATACCGAGCCTTATTACAGCCGGTGCTGTGGCGCTCAGTATGGGATTGCTTGCTTATGCAATGAAAGGCTTACCAATAGGTACAGCTTATGCGGTGTGGACTGGAATAGGTGCAGTGGGTACCGCTATTTTTGGCATTATAGTGTTTGGTGAATCTGCAAGTTTTGCCAGGATTTTAAGTTTTGCTCTGATTATCGCCGGTATTATCGGTCTGAAATTGTCCAGTTAATAGTGAACTGCACTCCAAAGGTTTCACATTTTGGCAGTGCAGCTTCTATATGGGATATTCTTTATCAAGAAATACCGACTTTTTGTCGTAGCTTCATGCCTCTTATCCAGATGCCGCTGCATTGCAGAAATAGTGTTCAGCTCGCTGCTATTCGACTACAGAGTAAAAACGCCGATGATAGCGACAACACTCAGAATCGCTGCCAGGCCGTAGAAAATCCATTTACTCGCAGGGATATGAATTTTCAGGTCATGCATACCGTGGTGGATACGGTGTGAACCGCACCATAGTGGTAGAATAATCATCAGTAATAGGAACGTACGACCAATAAGGCTCTGACAGAAAGCTAGAATTCGTGTGTAGCTTAACGCTTCCGGTGCTACTCCCAATGGTAAAAGGATGGCTACTAGTAAAATAATGGCTGGAGCCACAATTGCGCCCCACATACCACCAGCACCAAATAATCCCCAAAAAATCGGTTCATCGGAACGTTTAGGTATTTGATTCATTAGATCCTCCTTGAGGTTAAAGTAAGGCTATACCTAAGATAATCGTGGTGACGATAATAGTGACGGCCCATAGCAGTTTGATTACTGGCCCAGGTCCCATCTTTTCGCCTTTTATCACGACGTTAGCTGCTTTCGGCGCTAGCTCAAACCAGGTTTTAGTATGCAGCAGAGCACCTAGCAGAGTAATGATATTAATCAGCAGGATGACGGGATTTTGCAGGAACGTGACAAATTCATCCCAGCTTTGGGTGCCGCCTTTTAGAGCGAATAGACCGTATATCAGTAAGATACTGAACCACATAGTCGTAACTGCGGTACTTTCACGCAGGATATAGAAGCGGTAAAAGCCCAGTTTCTGCCACCAGTTGGGAGTCATGCTGCGGATATAAGGTTTGCGTTTAGTCGTCATTGCTTTCTTTCTCCCCCTATTGTGGTTTTAGCATGGCGATCATGAAGTCTTTCGCGCTTTCGATCTTGCCTTGTTGGATAGCCGCTGCTGGATCGACATGTTTCGGACAGACCTCAGAACAGTAACCAACGAATGTACAGCTCCATACCCCATTCTGGCTATTAAGTTGGGGCATACGCTTTTTCTTACCGTGGTCGCGGTTGTCGAGGTTGTAACGGTGAGCTAGCGTGATCGCCGCCGGGCCGATAAATTCAGGGTTCAGACCAAACTGAGGGCAAGCGGCATAACATAAGCCACAGTTGATACAGCCGGAAAATTGATGATATTTTGCCATCTGTGCTGGAGTTTGAATATTTGGGCCTTCAGAAGGTCTACGGTCATTCCCAATGATGTATGGTTTGATGGCTTCCAGGCTTTCAATGAAGTGGGTCATATCAACTACCAGGTCACGTTCAATAGGGAAATTAGCCAGCGCTTCAACTTTCATTCCTTGAGGATAATCACGCAAGAAGGTTTTACAGGCCAGTTTCGGCACACGGTTAACCATCATGCCGCAAGAACCACAGATAGCCATACGGCAAGACCAGCGGTAAGAGAAATCGGGAGCGAGATTGTCTTTAATGTAACCTAGGGCATCAAGTAGAGAAGTCTGCTCATCATAAGGAATCTCATAGGTGATAAAATGGGGTTTATGGTCACTTTCCGGGTTATAGCGCATGACCTCCATTTTCAGGGTGTTCATATCAACCATTCTCCTGCTCCTTATACTTTTTCTCTTGTGCCGCGGCTTCACCGCCATATACACGTTTTGCGGGTATGGATTTGGTGATTTTCACATCACTGTATTCTAGGCGAGGAACACTCTCAGGGTTATAGAAAGCGAGCGTATGTTTTAGGAAGTTTTCATCATCACGTTCGGTACAACCTTCATCCAGGCGTTGATGAGCGCCACGGGATTCTTTACGGTTTATCGCAGAGTGAATCATACATTCAGCCACATCCAGGCTAAAGCCAAGCTCAATGGTGTACAGTAGATCAGTGTTGAACACATTGGTGTTATCGGTAATTTTCACCCTTTTGAAGCGATCTTTTAGTTCAGCAATCTTATCGATCGTTTTTAGCATGAGTTCAGGGGTGCGATAGATACCGCAGCCTTCTTCCATCGAGATACCCATTTCATCACGGATCTTCGACCAACTTTCCGTCCCTTTTTGTTTCAGTAAGTTGTTCAAACGTGCGACTACATCACGTGCCTGGGCATCCAATGTGCGGTCATTAACGGGTTTGGTTTGTTGAACATGTTTTACTGCTTCTTCACCAGCCAGACGGCCAAAGACCACCAATTCAGCCAGAGAATTGGAACCAAGGCGGTTTGCACCATGCAGGCCAACGGAAGAACATTCACCAACAGCGAACAGCCCTTTAATGAGGGTTTCACATTTCTGGTCAGTTTCGATACCACCCATAGTGTAATGTGCAGTAGGCCGGACCGGAATGGGCTCTTTAACTGGATCAACACCAACATATGCCTTTGCCAATTCACAGATGAAGGGGAGGCGTTCAAGTAATTTTTTCTCCCCCAAATGGCGTAGATCCAGATAAACCACATTGCCACGTGGAGTTGAGATAGTACGACCGGCCCGCCATTCATGCCAAAAAGCCTGAGAAACTTTGTCACGGGGACCTAGTTCCATATATTTGTTTTCAGGTTTGCCTAATGGCGTTTCGGGGCCGAGGCCATAATCTTGTAAATAGCGGTAGCCATCTTTGTTGACCAGAATTCCACCTTCACCACGACAACCTTCTGTCATTAGGATACCGGAACCCGGCAGGCCGGTTGGATGATACTGAACAAATTCCATATCACGCAGTGGTACGCCGTGACGGAAAGCTATACCCATGCCATCACCGGTCACGATACCGCCGTTGGTATTGTAACGATATACACGGCCTGCGCCACCAGTTGCCATAATAACGGCATTAGCCCTGATCTGAATTTTGGTACCTTCCATCATATTCAGCGCAACTAGGCCACGCACCTGTCCTTCATCTACCAGAATATCGAGGACAAAATGCTCATCAAAGCGTTGAATTTGAGGATACTTAAGGGAGGTTTGGAATAGTGTATGTAACATGTGGAAGCCAGTTTTATCCGCAGCGAACCAGGTGCGCTCTATCTTCATACCACCAAAGCGACGCACGTTGACGGAACCATCTTCTTTACGGCTCCACGGACAGCCCCACTGTTCTAGTTGGATCATTTCTGTCGGGCAATTTTCGACGAAATATTCAACAACATCTTGCTCGCATAACCAGTCACCACCGGATACGGTATCGTTGAAATGGAAGTCGTAGGAGTCGTGAGCTTGGGTGACTGCTGCTGATCCACCTTCCGCTGCCACAGTGTGGCTACGCATTGGGTAAACTTTTGAGATCAGAGCAATCTTCATCTGAGGATTAGCCTCAGCGGCGGCAATTGCGGCACGTAGACCTGCGCCTCCGGCTCCGATAATCGCGAGATCGGCATTAAAGATTTGCACTGTGCTTCTCCATTGTTTAAGTGAAATTAATTAGTAAGCAAAATCGTCGTAACTTTCCTAAATGTTGTTATTTTTCATATACAACATTCTGTAGGTAAAATCCGGTGTTTTAACGATCAAGGGAAGCTGTTTATTACTGTTTGTATTGAATTAAGTATAACGGGTTCTAAGTGAGATAAATTTGATATGAAAGGGTATTTTGTCGGATTTGATCACTAAAACTTGATCTAAGACAGGAATTAGTAACTTTAATTTATCATTGACCGACAGAGCTATTACCTAGAGGGGAATCACTTGTGGAGCTGATTATCAAAGCCATACAATATGAATTTGGCTTGCTTGGTATTTTTTTTGTCGATATTAGAAATTATTTAAATGCAACGAGATTTAAAATTTTTATTTTACTTTGGTAATGTTGCAGTTAATAATTTTAAATGGATTTTTATTTTATTTATAGTTTATGGTTTTATAATTTAAATGTGAAAGTTATTCGTGTTTAATGAATATTATAATTAAGTCTTAAATAATTATATTACTTAAAATAAACACCAAAATATATTTTGGTGTTTAATAATCGTATTGCTTGTATATACCGAATGAACTTCAAGATGCTTGAGCTGTCAGATATAAAAACATTTAAATTCAACAACATAATTGTTTTTCAAACATGCACTTTGAAGTATCTTGAGTATAAACCGGATAAATACGACCTAGATATATATTGCCAGTTTAAAGTTATAAAACTGTAATTAGACAATTGTGATCTTTGCTGACATCATATTATGGTGGTCAATTTTACCTGACCACTATTTTTACTATTAAAATAGGATTAGTCACTTAATACACCAGATAAAATATTAATTATATTTAATAATAATTTGATTAATAATGTATTTTTAGTATGACTGGTCATATTATAATTATCATTTTAAATTATTTTTCAGTTTCTTTATAATATCTTACTTTTAATCTAAATATGATAATTGCTTCTGGTCATTTAATAATTATAAGTGATAATTGGCAATGTCATCCATAATAAAGAGAGAATACATTTTATTGTTTAACGGTAGTAGTATATATTCAACAAGGGAGTTTTATTTCTATGGGCATAGAGAGTCGATATGAGGTTTAAATGGTATTCTATAATTAATTATACCCTATGGATTTCAAGATGCATCGCGGCGGCAAGGGAGTGAATCCCCGGGAGCATAGATAACGATGTGACCGGGGTGAGTGAGTGCAGCCAACAAAGAGGCAACTTGAAAGATGACGGGTATATATTTAAACGGAGAGTATGATGGCATTATCAGAGCATACTATCGCATTGATGGCAGATAATGGACTTTATTTGAGTCGATTCAGTCAAGGAAAGATTAATTATATTCAGGCTGGAAGATATACACTTGGTACTTCTTCCCGATATGTAGTGACGCTATTTGATGCTTATACGATAGCACTTCGGGCAGACAATGGGCTCTATTTGAGTCGGGTTGTTCGGCCTGGTGGTAATTATATTGAAGCGGCGGCATTGAATGTTGATGCTTCTTCTACGTTTACTGTAGAAGATGTTGACGATAATGTAATAGCGCTAAAGGCAGATAATGGAAAATATCTGACTAGGCTTAGTATAAAAGGTATTAATTATATTAAGCCTGATAAAACCAATATAGACGGATTTTGCCACTTTAGATTGATAACTCTGTTAGAGTAAATAGTGATTTTGTCTGGTATTGGCTTTGTTGTGATATATACCCTATGGATTTCAAGATGGATCGCGACGGCAAAGGAGTGAATCCCCGGGAGCATAGATAACGATGTGACCGGGGTGAGCGAGTGCAGCCAACAAAGAGGCAACTTGAAAGATAACGAGTATAAGACAAGCTAAGTTGTTCCGGGATGATCAGGCGGTAATAATTTGTCTGATATGTGTGATGCAGGTAGACTGCACGTTTTGTTTTATTTTGGAGTCATTTACATGAGCGAAACAGCAAACTGGCAGCCAAGTGCACCTATCGCCAACTTGTTGAAACGAGCGACTATTTTAGCAGGAATACGGCGCTTTTTCGCAGATCGTGGGGTATTGGAAGTTGAAACACCTGCGATAGGTCAGTTTACAGTGACTGATATCCAATTGTTTTCTTTTCAGACGGAGTTTGTTGGTCCAGGTGCCGCAGATGGTATGACTCTTTATCTGATGACAAGTCCGGAATATCACATGAAACGCTTACTGGCAGCAGGAAGTGGCCCTATTTATCAGCTCGGTCGCTGTTTCCGTAATGAAGAGGCGGGTCGTTATCATAATCCTGAATTTACCATGTTGGAATGGTATCGGCCTCACTATGATATGTATCGTTTGATGAATGAAGTTGATGATTTACTTCAACAAATCCTTGACTGTGAAAGTGCAGAATCACTCTCTTATCAACAAGCTTTCCTGCGTTATCTGGATATTGATCCGCTATCAGCAGAGAAAGAAAAGCTGCGTGAAATCGCCGCCAAGCTGGATCTGAGTAATATTGCTGATATAGAAGAGGATCGGGATACTTTATTACAACTTTTGTTTGCTGTTGGTGTTGAACCGCACATTGGTACTGAAAAACCAACTTTTATCTACCATTTTCCGGCTTCTCAGGCTTCTTTGGCGGAAATCAGCAAAGAAGATCATCGAGTTGCAGAGCGTTTTGAAGTCTATTTTAAAGGCGTTGAATTGGCAAATGGCTTCCGTGAGCTGACTGATGGCAATGAGCAGTGCCAGCGTTTTGAACGGGATAACCGTAAACGTGCAGCGTTGGGTTTACCTGTTCGACCAATTGATGAAAACCTGATTGGCGCCCTGAAACAAGGAATGCCTGAGTGTGCAGGTGTGGCGATTGGTGTCGATCGTTTGGTGATGTTGGCTTTGGGGGCTGAAAAGCTCAGTGATGTTATGGCCTTTTCGATAAGTAAGGCGTAATTATTAAGCAACAGGGCGCTGATTAAGGCACCCTGTTTGCATCTTATTTATGTTGATGCTGTTTTTGCAGGAATTTCACACCCAAGTCAGGAAAATCGGTGAATACACCGTCTACGCCCGCTTGGTTATACATAATATCGAACAGTTGATCGCCGCTGGTGGCGTATTTAGGCAGTTGATCAACTCGAATCGTGTATGGATGGACTTCCAGATTGTTGGTGTGAGCTTCTTTTACCAGACTAGTTAGCTTAATATTGGTTGGTGTGGAATACTCCGCCACAATCATATGATAATCAGGGCCGATGCCATCAGCGTATTGTGCCACTTCTCTCATCGCACCGGGTTTGAACATCCAGTCATAGCTGTAATTTGTCCATTTGCCGTCTGATTGTTTTTCATAAGTTTCATTCCAATCGGTGTAGGCGATAAGTTGAATCAGTTTCAGATCCATGCCTAACTTAGGCTCCAATTCGTTTTTGATGCGCTTGAGTTCGTTGGTATCAAAACATTGCAGATAAATTTTGTCGCTTTTCTTGGTGTAACCATACGCTTTTAGCACGGCTAGTACCTTAGTAGAAATATCTTTTCCCTCTTGTTGGTGGAACCACGGTGCTTTGATTTCAGGATAAATACCGATGTTTTTGCCGGTAGATTTGTTTAATCCTTGAACAAATTCAATCTCTTCCTGAAAAGTGTGGATTCGGAAATCAGATTTCCACATCGGGAAACGATTGGTGTAGCTTTGTATCTGTTGATTATTTTTAATATCGAAGCCTTCCGTGAATTTTAATGACTTGATTTCGGACAAGGTGAAGTCAATGGCATAGTAGCGTCCATCTTGGCGAGCACGGCTAGGGAATTTATTGGCAACGTCAGTGACACGATCAAGGTAATGGTCATGTAAGATTATCAGTTCATCATCTTTAGTCATGACCAGATCTTGTTCCAGATAATCAGCACCTTCGGCATAAGCCATCGCTTTAGCCGGCAGAGTGTGTTCAGGTAAGTATCCACTTGCGCCCCGATGGGCGATAACAATCTTATCTGCTGCTTGCGTGATGCCTGACATTGATGAAGTTAAAATGATACCCATTATCATTGTTTTAATTGGAGTTTGCATGTGTGTTTCCCCGTTTTAGCGATGAGATAAAATCTATCTCATTAAACTGTGAGTTTGGTTGTGTTAATAACACGTACTGACATAATCTCTTAATTGAGAGGCTAAAAAAAGCCACAGCATATATAATGCTGCGGCTTAATTAATATTATCAGTGATATATCACAGTTTAATGACAGAGGTTAGCCATGTTGTTGGGCGATTTCTTGTTTATGTTTTTTTTCGGTAATCGTAACGATTAGCAATAGAATAACGGACAAGATACTACCGCCAATCATTACCATAAAGCCGCTGTCCCAACCGAAAAAGTCAACGGTGTAGCCGATGATAGCACTTGCAGCAACAGAGCCGCCTAAGTAACCAAATAAGCCAGTGAAGCCGGCGGCTGTGCCAGCGGCTTTCTTTGGTGCCAGCTCAAGGGCATGTAAACCAGTCAGCATCACTGGGCCGTAGATAAGGAAGCCAATAATCAACATGCAAGCCATATCTACAGTGGGGTTACCTGGTGGGTTCAACCAGAATACGATAGTTGCGACAGTGACCAGTGTCATAAAGAACACACCGGTTGCACCACGGTTACCTTTAAATATTTTGTCTGACATCCAACCACATAGTAGCGTGCCTGGGATACCGGCATATTCGTACAGGAAATAAGCCCATGAAGATTTATCCAGTGCGAAATGCTTGGCTTCACGTAGATAGGTTGGTGACCAGTCAAGAATACCGTAACGTAGCAGATAAACAAATACGTTAGCCATAGCAACCATCCACAGCAGTTTGTTCGGTAACACGTACTGCATGAAAATCTGTTTAGCTGTCAACTCATTTTCATTTTTATCTGTATAATCAGAAGGATAGTCGTTTTTATACTCTTCGATTGGTGGCAAACCACAGGATTGCGGTGTATCACGTATCAGGGCAAATACAATCAATGCAAGGAGAATGGCGGCGAAAGCTGGCATGTAAAGTGCTGCTTTCCAGTCATTGAACCACGCCATGCCCAACAGGAATAGCAATGGTGGTAAACCACCACCCACATTGTGTGAGCAGTTCCAGATAGAAACGATACCGCCACGTTCTTTCTGTGACCACCAGTGCACCATGGTACGTCCACAAGGAGGCCAACCCATACCCTGGAACCAACCACATAAGAACAGTAGTACGAACATGATAGTGATACTGGACGTTGCCCAGGGTACGAAACCCATAAACAGCATAACAATAGCCGCGAGGATCAGACCCGCAGGTAAGAAGACTCGTGGGTTAGAACGGTCGGATACGGAGCCCATGATGAATTTGGAGATGCCGTATGCGATAGAGATCCCTGAGAGTGCGAAACCGAGCTCACCTTTGGAAAAACCTTGCTCAACCAGATAAGGCATTGCAAGTGCAAAGTTTTTCCTTACCAGATAGTAAGCCGCGTAACCAAAGAAGATCCCCATAAAAATTTGCCAACGTAAGCGACGATAGACTGGATCTATCTGTTCTGTTGACAGTCGGGACCTATGAGGTGCCGGCTTGAAAATACTTAACATATTTTGCCTCCGATGGCATTTTTGGTTTTATAAACAGCTTGCCGGTTGACTAATGCCACCGGATGGGAAAATGAAAGGTTTTGTAAGTGGTTATTTTCCATAACGAAAATGATGATAGTCGAAATCACTCAACCTAGTCTGTGAAACAACACTCAGTTGTTAAAGTTGTTTTGCCCTAGCGGTAATTCTGAGTGATTTGTTAACTTTTTGAAATGTGCTTTACCAATGAAATTGTGACCATTGTCACAATAACGAGCTTTACTTAATTGTTGGTGAGCGTTTTTGGTTCGTTTTTGTTCTTTATCAAACAAAAACCACAGTTTTCATACATCTTCTATTTGTTATTCTATATGTATCCTTCTAGACGAAGGGATCTTCTCA
>NZ_JAJAFZ010000048.1:0-40113 GCF_025384895.1 Photorhabdus kayaii | reverse complement strand
GATGTCTAAATTCGTCGATAAGGTTATTAAATATAAATTTGTTATTACATTAGTGTTTATTAAATCATAGTTGTTATGTTTTTATTATTTTTCTTACAAGGAATTAACAAAATTAAATGTTAGTTTTATCAGAACGGTGACCTGTTTTTATTTGGTTAAGGAGTTGTATTCAACATGTCATTATTTTTTCTTCGGCGGAATTTATTTGCCGGAGGTTGAAACAACGTACCTATTATTTTAGGGGCAGTAAATACCCTTTTTTCTTTAATTTCTGGAGACGACTTTTGACCTCTCTTGCTTATGTTGATGCCCTTTGTGCGCTTGATCATCCTTATCGGGTCGATAGCGTTTGCGACCAATTATTTGATGCTGCCATGCGTGAATTGACTCTGTACCACTGTGAAAATACTCCCGGTTATTCTCAGTGGTTGAAGGCTAACGATCTGGAAGTGGAAAGATTGGAGAAACTGGACGATTGGTCGCGTTTGCCGCCTATTTTCGCTAATTATTTCAAACGCCAATTGTTGCTCAGTACCGCTGGTAGGAATGCATTGGAGTTGACTTCTTCCGGGACAACCGGCCAAAAGAGCCGTATGCGTTACGATGCACGTAGTATGCGTGCAGCTCAAAATATGGTTGAACGGATTTTCGAGTATTACGGTTGGAATACGCCGCAGCAGCCCTGCAATTACTTGCTGCTAAGTTATGAGCCTGCCGGTACGGTTACGTTGGGAACCGCGTATACCGATCAGTATCTGTGCAAGTATGCACCGGTAAACCAAGCCTGTTATGCACTGCGCCACAACGGAAAAAGCAATGAGTTTGATCCTTTTGGCGTTATCCGATCCTTACAAGAATTTGCGGCACAAGGGCTGCCGGTGCGTATCTTGGGCTTTCCGGCATTCTTGTGGTTCACACTGGAGCGGATGCAGGAAATGGGGTTGCCGTCGGTGCAGCTGCATCCTGAGTCACTGGTCTTTTTAGGTGGAGGTTGGAAAACGCACGCTGATAAAGCTATTCCAAAATCCTTACTGTATCAGCGTTTGGGGGAACAACTGGGTATTCCTGACGAGCGGTGCCGGGATGGTTACGGTTCGGTGGAGCATCCAGTGCCTTATGTTGAGTGCCGAAATCACCATTTTCATGTGCCGGTCTATGCCCGAACCTATATCCGCGATACAACTAACATGGCGGTTCAACCCTATGGTAAGCCAGGTTTTCTGCATTTGGTATCACCTTATATCACTTCCAGCCCGGCACACAGTATTGTGGTGAGCGATTTGGCGGTGCTGCATCCGGCCGCTGAATGTGGTTGTGAGTTAGCTACCGATTGGTTTGAGTTACTAGGTCGTGCCGGTACCAGTAAAAGCCGCAGTTGTGCGATTGCCGCTTCTGAGTTGATAAAGGAGTCCTGAAATGTATTTAGTGAATGGTAAGGTTATCTCTGACTTGGAGCCCGCTAGCGTATTGGCGGAACTTAAAGGTAATTTGGCTGAGACGCTGGCTTGTCCCCCAAGTGTACAACAGGTATTGGCGTGTGCTGAGCGCTTCGTTGATGATCTCGATACTGTTGCTGTTAAGCTTGCGCTGGATAGAGCCACCATCACCGCGTTACGTCACTTCTGTCATCGCGATGCTTTAGAGGCAAAGTTGCGGCACGAACTGGGAGAACAGCCCTTTTCTCTGCGTCGCTTTGACTATACACAACCCCGTTTTGAAACTTGGCAACCGTTGGGATTGGTGGTGCATATTACGCCGGCCAATGCGCCTTTGCTGCCATTTATGGCCGTGTTAGAGAGCTTGCTAGTGGGTAATGTCAACTGGTTACGTCCTAGTAGCAGTGACCACGGCCTTAATGCGCAGATACTGGCTGAATTCCTACGTCATGACCTGAGCGGCACGTTGGCACCTTATATATCCGTGTTGCCTTTGCCATCTGATCAATTATCAGAATTACTGGCGTGTGCTGATGCAGTATCTGCCTGGGGCAGTCATAGCGCCCTGACCGCTATTCGTAGCCAACTACGACCCGGTTGCCGTTGGATAGATTGGGGACATCGTATCAGTTTTGCTTATTTGGAGCCGATGGCTGCCAGTGATGCTGATTACGATGCATTGGCTGATGATGTTTGCCGTTTTGACCAACAAGCGTGTTCCAGTCCACAGTGTTTGTTGGTAGATAGCGCTGACGAGAACGTTTTACGGGAAGTTGTTGGTGCTGTGGCTGCCGCACTGGCACGACGCGCGTCAATATGGCCAGCTTTACAGACAGACATACAGGAAGCGGCGGAAATCAGCAGTCAGATGGCATTTTTGAAGTTGGATCACACTTTTGCTGAATTCCGCGGTTCGGTAGAAGAGGGCAATGGCTGGCGAGTAGCCTGGATACAGCGTCAAGAGCTTGCTCCATCGCCTCTGTACCGTACTTTGCAAGTCCGTCCGGCACCACGTGCACAATTGGTTGAGATTTTGTTGCCGTGGCGCCCCTATTTGCAAAGTTGTGCTCTGATAGCGAAAGAAAAAGCGCTGCCGATGTTGAGTCGTCAGTTGTTGGCCGCTGGTGTTAGCCGGATATGTCAGGCTGGAGCTATGCATGATGGCTACGAGGGTGAGCCACATGATGGTGTTTATGCATTGACTCGGCTGGCGCGACGTGTCTCCGTCAGTTTGAAAGCTGAACAACTGCCAGGCCATGTCACGTTGGATAAATGGTCGGCCAATCCGCCGGAACTGGCAGGGATTCCAGTGATGGATAAAGCAAAGTTTCAGAGCGGCGGTATGACGGCAAAAGCACAGGTGTTTTTCCGTAGCGGTGGCAGTAGTGGTGAGCCAAAGTTGGCGGGTTTCAGCCATCGAGATTATCACAGTCAAATGCAGGCTGCGGCAGATGGCTTATTTGCTGCTGGCCTGGAGCCATCCCAAGATCGGGTAATGAATTTGTTTTATGGCAGTAACTTGTATGGCGGTCTGATGAGTTTCTTCACTGTGCTGGATAAATTATCCGTGCCGCATTACCCGATGGGGGGGCCAATAGACGATGATTTTAGCCAAATCAGGCACTTTATTGTCACTCAGGGAATCAATACGCTGGCGGGAATGTCAAGCACTATACACCGATTGTTTGAATGTGAAGAGGCTGCGTTACGCGCCTATGGTGGGATACGCAAAATTTTTACCGGTGGTGAGCATATTGGTGAAGAGCGACGTCGGTTTCTGTCCAGTTTTGGTGTACAGATAATTCAATCGGCGATTTACGGTTCCGTGGATGCCGGTCCGTTAGGCCATGCTTGTGCTTGTTGCCAAGAAGGGGAGTTCCATCTGTTATCTGATATTCAATGGCTGGAAATCTTGGCTCTTGATAGTGATCAGCCTGTTCCGACAGGGGAAAGCGGTCGACTGGTGTTTACCCCTCTGGCACGGGAAGGGCAGGTGGTCCAGCGTTATGATATAGGTGACTTAGGTTATTGGCTCCCTGGCCTCTGCGCCTGCGGATTACCAACGCCGCGGTTTAAACTGGAAGGCCGTCATGGTGCGTTATTACGGGTAGGTTCTATTTTTTTGAACCCAACAGAATTATCCGCTGGGCTACCATTTCCGGTGCAGTGGCTGGTAGGGAAAAATTCCAGTGGTTGTGATTATATCTATATATTAGCCGACGGGGATGCTAAGCAGGTACGTATGCATCTGTTGCAACATGGGATGCTGAATCAGGTCGTCAGTGGTGGATTGCTTCAATTGGACGTTATCCCTACACCGGCTGGACAGTTCCATCGTCACCCGCAAAGTGGCAAAACGCCGCTGGTGCTAGATAGCCGATTCTGAGACCAATAATACTACTTTTTGGGTAAATCATGACACTATCATTACACGATCTGGTTGAATACGCCCGCAATCATGCGCCTTTTTTTAAAGATCTTTATCGTGATCTGCCGCGATCTGGTTGGGCGCTAACTGATCTGCCATTGATCAATCCTGCTGACTATTGGCAGCAATCACAATCGCTGGAAAACTGGTCGGTATTAACTGGCCCTGTTAACGGTGGTCATGTTTTTAAAACCGGTGGCTCTACCAGTGATGGTCGATTGTCGGTGTTCAGTCATAGCGAATGGCGTGCTTTTGTGTGCGCATTTGGTCAAGGGCTTGCACAGCAATTACAGCCAGGTGACCGCGTTGCTAATCTGTTTGTGGCTGGTGATTTGTATACCAGTTTATTGTTTATTCACGGTGCCTTGTCCTATTCACCGGTGCCGGTGGTGGAGTATCCGTTTACCTGGTCAGTTGATGATCGAGCACTGGCCGATGCGATTGTCAGCTTGGGGATTAATGTTTTGGCTGGGGTGACGGTGCAACTATTACGTTTTGCCAGTACCTTGCAGCAGTGCGGTCAGTCTATGCCCGGCATTGATCGCCTGTTGTATGGCGGTGAAAGTTTGTTTCCAGAGCAACTGACACTATTGAGTCACGTATTTCCGAATGCGCGTATTGGTTCAGTTGGTTGTGCCAGCGTTGATGCGGGTCTCATTGGGGCGGCGTCTCCCGATTGCTATTACGGCGAACATCGGGTTTTTGATACGGAAACTATTGTTGAAATTATTGACGAAGTTAATGGTCAGCCGATTACGGCGCCCGGCCAAAATGGCCTATTGGTTGTGACCAACCTGCAACGACGCTTGATGCCGGTTATCCGCTACCCGACGGGTGACATGGCCTGTTGGTGTGAAGAGTCAGGACTGCCGCGCCGCAAATTCGCTTTGCAGGGGCGAGCGGGCAGCGCTCACCGAGTGCGAGTTTGCTCACTGTCCATTTTTCCTGACCATATTGCGCGTTTACTGCAACAGCAAGAGGGCATACTGGCTTGGCAGTTATTGCTGAGCCGTCAGGGTGGCATAGATAAGATAGAACTCTTGTTAGCCGGCGATTCATCACTGGCACCATCGACAACATCAGTGCATCAGGCGTTGCTGGTGGCACAACCCGCTATAGCAGAGTTATGTGATCAGGGATTACTGCATATGGAGGTCACTTACTGCGCTTTGGAAAATATGGTCACTCATCCACGCTCCGGTAAATTGATGCGGGTAGTTGATCATCGTGGTTATGGTGCTGAAGAGAAGGCAGCGTGAGCATGAATCCAGAAATGCCATTAATTCGATTATTCCGGGAAGAGGATTCTACCGGTGTTAGTGCGTTATTTCGGGTTGTTTACGGCGAAGATTATGTCTACCCGGAAGTCTATTTACCTACCATGCTTGGCCGTTATAACGCGGCAAAACAGTGGTATTCCGCTGTTGCGGTACAGGATGGACACGTGCTGGGACATGCGGCACTGTGGCGGGATGAACGCTGCTCATTAAGCGCTGAACTGGCGTTGATCGCAGTACATCCACAGACACGTGGGCAGGGTATTGCTACCGCTCTTGGGCGATATTTGTGTGATCAGGCCAAAGAAATAGGGTTAAGCATACTCACGATTAAGCAAGTGTCGTCACATAACTACAGTCAGCGTCTGGCCCAAAATCTGGGGTTTCACACCACGGGATTGTTGCCGGACTATGTAACATCACCATTTGATCAGGCGCGACCGGAAAGCATAGTACTGGGTTGTTTACCTTTACAAAGCTGGCCATTTCCAGAGTTACATTGGCCTTCCGGTTGGCAAAGGTGGTTGACATCGGTGACTCAAGTGTTTGGTCAAGAGCCTCTGCAACCGGAGGCATTGGCTGATGCAGATTTCCGTATAACCAATCATGGACGTCGGTTGGAAGTGTGGATAGAAAAGCAGACAACCGAGCGGGTAAAAGAGGTGGCAGAGTTACCGGCACATAAACTGATATATGTGAAATTGCCGGTAGGGGAAGGGACTCTTCAGGCAATAGAAATTTTGCAGCAGGCAGGATTTGCCTGTACAGGGTTTGTGCCCGGTTATCATCACCATTGGGAAGCTTTACTGGTTCGGGGGCATAGTAGGAAAGAGTTAGCCTTAAATTGTCAGTTTGCTCGCAGTTTGCATCAACAAAGTATGTTTGCTTGTGCAAGTGCATAGCCTTTCTGTGATTATCAGAGGTAATCTGGTAAAGCCCATCAAAGCTTGAATAGTTTTGCAGATGATTGACAAAGTGTTGGTCTTTTGGTCAGCACTTTGAACGGATAGTGGTTAACAGTCTGACCATAATTTGAAAAAATCTGCGGTGTACTTCTGCCAATTCGTCACTGCTGCTTAAATTCTCACTTTTGATAATTAATTGTACCAAAAATGTTGCAAAATATGATGAATTACAAGTATCAATCGACATTATTTCTCTAAATTTCAGAATATTCCTATATGTTTTTAAGTGAAATTCATTGCACTATTGATTATTTATTAATCCATAAGTGGCAAAAGCATGATGATGATTTCAGTTAGATTCACTCTTCATGTTGTAAATCATTGGAGAAGTGAATAAATGGCAATAGGGTATTTCCTGCTCGTTGGTGATAAAACAACCTGTGGCGGTCAGATTATTACCGGTGACCACACAATGACATTTAATGGGCGAGCAACCGCTCGTGAAGGGGATAAGGTTACCTGTGGCAAACATCCCGGTACTTACGTGATTGTTGGTGGTGTATCCGATGTGTTTGACATGGGGCGCAAGCTGGCTGGCACGCTGGATAGTGTCAGTACTTGCCCCTGTCGCGCTCGGTTTATCAATTCGGAGATGGACAGCTATGAGATGCAGGATAAGACTGCTGACCGGGTTGTCGCTCCCACGAATATGGCGCAACAGCATTTCTCTTCTCCGGTAAAGGATGTGGGAAGCCCGCCTGCAACGCAGGTACCTCCGCCGCCGATACCGGTGTTTACGAAGTCCTGCCAGCGGGGTAAAGGGTGTACTGACGCTGGAACTGAGCCTGAATCGGCAAATAACTTTGGCAGAATGGCGATATATCAGGTGCCGTCATCTCCTGCTCCGGTCACGGCGCAAAAGCCTGAACCACCTCCGCAGGACAAGAAACACCCGCCGGAACCGGATAAGCCGCGGGATAAAAAATTACCGTGGTATAAGCGGTGGTTTCGTAGTGGAAAAGATAATGCCGAAGCGGCTGCTACCGCTGTGGCCGCCACTACCCGCAGCGCGGTAGCGGAAGGGGAAACGCTGGTAATGCGTTACATTGGTGGTGGCGCTATCAGTGCTGGACGTTGGCTGGCGGCACCGAATCCGGTAACGGTTGGGTTAATGGGGCTGTTTTATTCACCGTCGTTGAATCAGGGGGAAGAGGATTACTTAGATCCGTATCGCCTGAGACAGATAGCGGAACAGTATGGAAAAGCACCAACTCGTGTACGTTTTCGCTGGATCAGAGATGAAAAAAGCGGCAGGATGACGGTTCAGGGATATCACGTCAGCCCGGAAGGCGGTTTGGATAAAGTGCCGGTTCGCATGATGACGCTGAATCGGACCACCGGTAATTACGAGTTTTGGGAACCGGGAGAAACCCGGCCGACGATTTTATGGACGCCGAATGAACAGGAATTCAAGGCTCCAGCCCATACCGGGAATGAAGAACAGCCGTTTATTCCGTCGCAAATAACCGTGTTGCCGATCCCGGATAAAGTGGGCAGCGATATTGAATCGTTGCCGATGCCGGAAGAGAAGGATTTCCGCGATTATATTCTGGTATTCCCCATTCCGAATATGCCGCCGGTGTATGTGTATCTGAGTAAACCGCCGGTGAAATTGTTTGAAGTGGATTTGTATAGGAACTTTGCGGGGCGGCTAAGGAATGGAACACATGCGGATCATATGCCTTCGGCTGCTGCGATTCGGGCTAATTTAATGAAGCTATATCCAAATGCATCACCTACTAAATTAAATGAAGCAAATAAGGATGCTGCTGCCATTATTATTCCGGCAGAGGTACATCAAAAAATCAGTGCTACTTATGGAGGGAGAAATACTCCATATCAAATAGAGCAGGACTCAAGGGATTTACGAGCAGCTGTTGATAGAGACTTTGATACAATAACTCCAGCATTAAAGGATTATGGTGCAACAGAAATGCAACTTAAAGATGCTCGGGCCAAAATTCATAAACTTAATGAAGAACAAGGGGTATACAAATGACAATCAACGTAGAGGCATTAATAAACAGTTTGGGAAAGTCTTATCAGGAAATTTTTGATGAAGGATTAATTCCTTATAAAACCAAACCAACAGGATACCCTGGAGCTCCAGATATTACTTTAAGTATGGCTAAAGAGGGTATTCATTTAGCGTTTAAAAGAGATGGTAAGATTTTATTTGCTGTAGAGCTTTTTCTGCTTGATCAGAAGAGACCTTCATACCAATTCCCTAATGAATTACCTTCTCCTTTGGAGCCTTTGATGATCAGGAAATGGGTTCACGAGCAGTTTGGTGAGCCAGAAAAGGCTCTTCCGCCGCGAAAATTTCTAAAGAAGGATGTTGGTTGGACGGAACTGTATACGCTACTGGATTTTCGGATACCAACCAGTATGCAGGTTGATTATGACCTGTTTGAGCGTGTTGATTCTGTAATGTTTTTACCTACCTCAGAAGTGCGTTGGTAATCAACAATAGGTGGGCGGTTATTTTTAAAAGCCAATTCATTATCGAACAGTTTGGAAAGTTAAATCTTAGATGAATTGGCTGAATCGAGAATAGAGGTTATATGAATAATGGTGATCAACGTTGAAGCCATAATCAATAGTTTGGGGAAAACCTATCAGGAAATTTTTGATGAAGGGCTAATTCCTTATAAAACCAAGCCATCTGGTTATCCCGGAGACTCTGATATATCTCTTGATATGGCTAAAGAAGGGACTTTCTTATCATTTGATCGAGAAACTAAGACATTCATAGAGATGACTTTAACTTTACTTATACCTGAGCGTCCCAGTTTTGTTTTTCCGAACAACATGCCATATCCCTTAATTAAGGAAATGAACCACCAATGGGTAGATAAGAATTTAGGTAAACCAATTAAATCAGCACCTCTATTTGAAGCATTGACATATAGATTTGGTTGGACATATCTTTATTCCTATCAGGGTAAGTCGGAAATTAGTATGCAAGTATTGCACGATGTTCTAGATCGAGTCAGTCGAGTTACATTTCTACCTACAAGTGAAGTGCGTTGGTAGTTAGCAGAAAGGGAAGGTTCTTTTTAACAGCCAATTCATTTGCGAGCAGTTTGGGAAGTTAAATCTCAGATGAATTGGCTTAACCAAGAATAGAGGTCATGTAAATAATGATAGATGTTATTGAAATTATTAATAGTTTGGGGAAGACCGCAGATATGTTAGTTGAAAATAAACTTATTCCAGAGGAAAAGTTTGAGTTTGCTTTCGAAGGTTATTCTAGATTTAGTGTTGAACCAGAGGCGGGTCTTACTTTAGTTTTCGATGCTATATCAAAAGTGTTGATTTCTGTTCAATTCACATTAATCAACACTGTTGATGATACTGGTACATATAGTGGTGATATGCCTGCTCCATTTCTTCACAAAATGAATAAATCTATCGTCAGAGAGTTTATGGGAGAACCCGATTACAGTGGTGGACCGGAGAGAATTCCGGTAATTGGCTTAATAGGCGGATTTGATGCCTATACTCGTAAACTAAATGATCAGTACCCAAATACAGAAATTCGCTTCCTTTATCAAACTGATCTTCGTGTGGATGCACTGTTATTTGAACAGTCGGTAAATAATGATTGATGTTCTTGCAATCATAAATAGTTTAGGACAGACAACCGATATGTTGGTTGAAAAACAATTTATCCCAGATAATAGATCATGAGTATGAATAATGAAAGTCAACGTAGATGCACTAATAAATAGTCTAGGAAAGTCTTATCAGGAAATTTTTGATGAGGGATTAATTCCTTACAAAACTAAGCCATCAGGTTTTTCTGGTGGTGAAGTGGTATGTCTGGATATGGTCAGAGAGGGAGTTTTTCTGGCGTTTTATCGGGAGGGAAAGCATTTAAAAGAAATTACATTGACTCTATTTGATGAAAAGAGACCCTTATATCAATTTCCGAATGAGCTACCATCTCCTTTGGTTTCTCAAATGTCACGACAGTGGATTCATGAGCAGTTTGGGGAGCCTGAAAAATCGCAGCCTCCAGAGGTAATAATGAAGCGTCAATTTGGATGGGCTGATTTATACACTGTGTTGGATTTTCGCATACCAACCAGTATGCAGGTTGATTACGATCTATTGGAACAAGTGAAGTCAATTGCATTCTTGCCTACATCAGAAGTTCGTTGGTAATCAACAATAGATGGGAGGTTATTTTTAAAATCCAATTCATTTGCGGATAGTTTGAAAAATAAAGTTGTAGATGAATTGGCTGAGTCAAGAATAGAGGTTATATAAATAATGACTATTAACGTTGAAGCGTTAATTAATAGCTTAGGGAAAACCTATCAGGAAATTTTTAATAAAGGGTTGAACCATTATAAAATTAAACCAAGTGGTTTTTCGGGTGATGAGGTTATTTTCTTGGAAATGGTAAAAGAGGGGGGCTGGCGTTTTATCGTGAGGGGATGAATTTAAAATAAATTACATTAACCCTATTAAAGCTTTTATATCAAGGATGGATTTAACTCAATAAATGCAACTTTTCAAATGGAAGAATTAATTGCATTTAATCGAAAATCATTAACCATTAATAGCGAATTGAAAAGAAATCCGCGCGTAAAATAATACTATCCGAGCAGATAGGTATTAAATCGCTTTCTCGCCGGTTATTTTATGAAGAAAACGATAAAAATAACCCAATAAAAAAAGGATAAAACGGTTAATGTGGCAGGATTTAAGCCCTGGGAAAAGGGGGATGATTATCGGAATATGTTCCCGGGGATTCACTCCCTTGCCGTCGCGATGCATCTTGAAATCCATAGGGTATATATTGTTTAAAAAATAATGAAAATACACCAAGAATATTAATTATATTAATTTTTTTGTAAATTAATTATAAATATACGTAAATGTTTATTCTAAATAATTATATAAAGGTAAAGTTATTTTATTGTCTGTATTTTGTTTTTTAATGTAAGCAAGTTTTGTGATTTATTATATTTTTCCTCACACATCATCATCGTGTATGGCGTCTTTAGAAGGCAGGGCGACCTGATTTTCTTAACACATAAGATGATGATTGTTTTTTGCGCGAAAAACCTGTTCCTCATGATAAACCTCAATTCAGGAGTCCGTATGAATCAACTCGCCAGTCCCCTGATTTCCCGTACCGAAGAGATCTACAACCTGCCCGGTAAATTGACCAATCTTGGTTATACCTCAGTGTTTGATGTGGTACGTATGCCGCGTGAGCGTTTTATTCGTGAGCATCGTGCTGATCTCGGGCGCAGTGCTGAAAAAATGTATGACCTGGCAGTGGGCTATGCTCATCAGGTGTTACACCATTTTCGCCGTAATTCTCTTAGTGAAGCGGTTCAGTTTAGCCTGAGAAGTCCGTTCTCCGTATCAGGTCCGGATTACGCTAATCAGTTCCTTGATGCAAACACGGGTTGGAAAGATAAAGCTCCGAGTGGGTCACCAGAAGCGAATGATGCCCCGGTAGCTTATCTGACTCATATTTATCAATTGGCCCTTGAACAGGAAAAGAGTGGTGCTAGTGCCATTATGAATACGCTGGTGGAGCGCCGACCCGATATCGGGGCTTTGTTAATTAATGATAAAGCGATCAATGAGGTTGTACCGCAATTACAATTGGTTAATGAAATTCTGTCCAAAGCCATTCAGAAGAAACTGAGCTTGGCTGATCTGGAAGCGGTAAACGCCAAACTCTCCACCACCCGTTACCCGAATAATTTGCCATATCATTATGGTCACCAGCAGATTCAGACAGCTCAGTCGGTATTGGGTACTACGTTGCAAGATATCACTCTGCCACAGACGCTGGATCTGCCGCAAAACTTCTGGGCAACAGCAAAAGGAAAGCTCAGCGATGCGACTGCCGGTGCTTTAACTCGACTACAAATTATGGCGAGTCAGCTTTCGCCAGAGCAGCAGAAAATCATGGTGGAAACCGTCGGTCAGGATTTCTATCAGCTAAATTATGGTGATAGTTCGCTTACGGCGAACAGTTTCAGCGATATGACTATACTGACCGGCCGAACAAGTTTGACTGTACCCCAGGTAGAACTGATGTTGTGTTCAACTGTCGGGGGTTCTACGGTGGTTAAGTCTGATAATGTGAGTTCTAGTGACACGACAGCGACGCCATTTGCTTACGGTGCCCGCTTTATTCATGCCGGTAAGCCGGAGGCGATTACCTTGAGTCGCAGTGGTGCGGAGGCTCATTTTGCTCTGACGGTTAACAATCTGACAGATGACAAATTGGACCGTATTAACCGCATCGTGCGCCTGCAAAAATGGCTGAATCTGTCCTATGAGGATATTGACCTGTTGGTGACTTCTGCTATGGATGCGGAAGCAGGAAATACTGCGCTGTTGATGAGTAACAATACGCTGCGTATGTTGGGGGTGTTCAAACATTATCAGGCGAAGTACGGTGTGACCGCCAAACAATTTACTGGCTGGCTGCGCGTGGTGACCCCGTTTGCCATTACACCAGCAATACCGTTCTTAGATCAGGTGTTTAACTCCGCTGGCACCTTTGATACACCTTTTGTGATAGATAATCAGGATTTTGTCTATACATTGACCACCGGGGGAGATGGGGCGCGTGTTAAGCATATCAGCACTGCACTGGGCCTCAATCATCGTCAGTTCCTGTTATTGGCGGATAATATTGCCCGTCAACAGGGGAATATCACGCAAAGTACACTCAACTGTAATCTGTTTGTGGTGTCAGCTTTCTACCGTCTGGCTAATCTGGCGCGTACATTGGGGATAGATCCTGAGGCTTTTTGTGCCTTGGCGGATCAATTAGATGCAGGTACAGGCATCGTCTGGCAGCAACTGGCAGGAAAACCGACAATCACGGTACCGCAAAAAGATTCCCCGCTGGTGGTGGATATCCTGAGTTTGCTGCAAGCGCTAAGTGCGATCGCTCAATGGCAACAACAGCACGATTTACCCGTTGAAACCTTACTTTTACTGTTGAGTAGCGGTTCTACCTTTACCGGGCAGGGCACTGACGATCAATTGAACTTTATCCGTCAAGTGTGGCAGAACTTGGGCAGTACATTGGTGGATGCAACATTGTTATCCCGTAGTGGTGCGCCATTAGTTGATACCAGCGGCCACGTTATTGACTGGTTTGCTCTGCTCTCGGCAGGTAATAGCCCGCTTATCGATAAGGTTGGTCTGGTGACTGATGCTGGCATAGAAAGTGTTATAGCCACGGTGGTTAATACACAAAGTCTGTCTGATGCAGATAAGAAGCTGGCAATGACTACTCTGACGAATACGCTGAATCAAGCGCAGCAAACTCAGCAAGGTGTCGCTGTCAGTCTGTTGGCGCAAATTCTGAATGTGAGTCAGTCACTGCCTGCGTTGTTGTTGCGTTGGAGTGGGCAAACAACCTATCAGTGGCTGAGTGCGACTTGGGCATTGAAGAAAACCGTTAAAACTGCGGCTGATATTCCCGCTGACTATTTGCGTCAATTACGTGAAGTGGTACGCCGTTCCTTGTTAACCCAACAATTCACGTTGAGTCCTGCAATGGTGCAAACCTTGCTGGACTATCCAGTCTATTTTGGCGCTTCCGTAGAAACAGTGACCGATATCAATTTGTGGATGCTCTATACCTTAAGCCGTTACAGTGATCTGTTGCTCCAGGTGGGTAAAGCCGGTGGCGGGTCGGAAGATGATGTACTGGCCTACCTGTGCGCGGCTAATGCTGCTACGTCGTTGAGTCAGGCGGATGCTGCGCAGACGTTGGCAACTCTGTTGGGTTGGGAGGCTAACGAACTGCAAGCCGCTTGGGCGGTATTAGGTGGGATTGCCAAAACCACTCCGCAACTGGATACGCTTCTGCATCTGCAACAGGCACAGAACCAGACGGGTCTTGGCGTTACACAGCAACAGCAAGGTTATGTCCTGAGCCGTGATAGTGATTATACCCTTTGGCAAAGCACCGGTCAGGCGCTGGTGGCTGGCGTATCCCATGTCAAGGGTAGTAACTGAGTGCGTTCACTATCTGAGTGGATTTGATTTTTCCGTACGGCCCAATGAGGCTGTTTCTAAACCGCCATTTAAGTAAGGCAGATAATTATGTTATCGACAATGGAAAAACAACTGAATGAATCCCAGCGTGATGCGTTGGTGACTGGCTATATGAATTTTGTGGCACCGACGCTGAAAGGCGTCAGTGGTCAGCCGGTGACGGTGGAAGACTTGTACGAATATTTGCTGATTGACCCGGAAGTGGCTGATGAGGTTGAGACCAGCCGAGTTGCTCAAGCGATTGCCAGCATACAGCAATATATGACTCGTTTGGTCAACGGCTCTGAACCGGGGCGCCAAGCAATGGAACCCTCTACCGCTAACGAATGGCGTGATAATGATAACCAATATGCTATTTGGGCTGCGGGGGCTGAGGTTCGAAATTACGCTGAGAACTACATTTCCCCCATCACCCGGCAGGAAAAAAGCCATTATTTCTCGGAGCTGGAGACCACGTTAAACCAGAACCGACTCGATCCGGACCGGGTGCAGGATGCTGTTTTGGCGTACCTCAATGAGTTTGAGGCAGTGAGTAATCTGTATGTGCTCAGTGGTTATATTAATCAGGATAAATTTGACCAAGCCATCTATTACTTTATTGGTCGCACTACCACTAAACCGTATCGCTACTACTGGCGTCAGATGGATTTGAGTAAAAACCGTCAGGACCCGGCGGGAAATCCGGTAACACCGAATTGTTGGAATGATTGGCAGGAAATTACCTTGCCGTTGTCTGGTGATACGGTGCTGGAGCATACAGTTCGCCCGGTATTTTATAACGACCGGCTGTATGTGGCTTGGGTTGAGCGTGACCCGGCAGTGCAAAAGGGAGACGACGGCAAAGATATCGGTAAGACCCATGCCTATAGCATAAAGTTTGGTTATAAACGCTATGATGATACTTGGACGGCGCCGAATACTACCACGTTGATGACGCGACAAAATGGAGATGGTGATCAGGATATATCACGCACTAGTTTGTCGATTGATGAAAATGACATTGTGCTACGAGATGTGAATTTGTTGGCTACCACCGACTTTAGTATTGATCCGACGGAGGAAACTGACAGTAACCCGTATGGCCGTCTGATGTTGGGGGTGTTTGTGCGCAATTTTACGGGAAGCCCATCTCAGAATCGCCCTACTGTGTATGGCTACTTGTATTGTGATTCAGCCTTTAATCGCCATATTCTCAGGCCATTGAGTAAGGATTTTTTGTTTAGTACCTATCGTGATGAAACAAATGATCAAAACTGCTTGCAATTCGCGGTATACGATAAAAAGTATGTGATCACTAAGGTTGTTCCGGGCAAGCCAACAGAAGATCCTGAAAATACGGGTTGGGTAAGTAAAATTGATGATCTGAAACCGGGTACCGCCGGTGCCTATGTGTATATCGATCAAGATGGTCTGACACTCCATATCCAAACCACGACTAATGGGGATTTTATTAACCGTCATACGTTTGGTTATGATGACAGAGAAAGCAATTCTACGTCTGGTTATGGCTTTTCATGGACAGGAAACGAGGGTTTTTACCTGGATTACGATGATGAAGACTATTACAGCTTCCATAATGCAGTAATTACCTATTATCCCCAGGGTTATGGTGGAGGGTCTACTCCTAATGGAACATGGGATATAAACCAGCCCGTTAATGATGCATGGAATTCCATATTCCTGCTTTATGGACACCATTCCGTTACTGTGAAAAATGGCGGTATCGCTTGGGTAGGGGATGATCCTAGCAGTTATAACCTGTATATTCCGGATGGTACACGTTTGGGGGATTGGGCCGGTGCAATAAATTACGCTATTAGCATTGATACCTTGATTGCCTTTTTTGCAGGCGCTGGTCATCTCACTTATATCAAAAACTTCAAGAAAATCGCCGATAACCGAAAATTCTATCAAGAAATCAATGTTGACACTGCGGATAACCGCAACCTGTTCAGACATTATGGTAGCCAAAATTTCCAACTTGCCAGCGGTGCAGCCTATTCTACAACTTATACTTTGTCCGAAGCGGATTTCTCCACTGATCCGGATAAAAACTACCTACAGGTTTGTTTGAATGTCGTGTGGGATCATTATGACCGCCCATCAGGGAGAAAAGGGGCCTATTCCTGGGTTAGTAAGTGGTTTAATGTGTATGTTGCGTTGCAAGACAGTAAAGCTCCGGATGCCATTCCGCGATTGATTTCCCGTTACGATAGCAAGCGTGGTTTGGTGCAATATTTAGACTTCTGGACCTCATCATTACCCGCGAAAACCCGTCTTAACACTACCTTTGTACGTACCTTGATTGAGAAAGCCAATTTGGGGTTGGATAGTTTGCTGGATTACACCTTGCAGGCGGATCCTTCGCTGGAGGCCGATCTGGTTACTGATGGCAAGAGTGAACCAATGGACTTTAACGGTTCAAACGGTCTCTATTTCTGGGAATTGTTCTTTCACTTGCCGTTTCTGGTTGCTACACGCTTTGCCAACGAACAGCAATTTTCGCCAGCACAAAAGAGTTTGCATTACATCTTTGATCCAGCGATGAAAAACAAGCCACATAATGCGCCGGCTTACTGGAATGTACGTCCGTTAGTTGAAGGACACAGCGATCTATCACGTCATTTAGGCGATCCTATCGATCCGGATACTCAGGCTTATGCCCATCCGGTGATATACCAGAAAGCAGTGTTTATCGCCTATGTCAGCAACCTGATTGCTCAGGGAGATATGTGGTATCGCCAGTTGACTCGTGATGGTTTGACTCAGGCTCGTGTCTATTACAATCTGGCCGCTGAATTGCTAGGGCCTCGGCCGGATGTATCGCTGAGTAGCACTTGGACGCCGCAAACCCTCGATACTTTGGCTGCCGGGCAAAAAACGGTTTTACGTGATTTTGAGCACCAGTTGGCTAACAGTAATACCGTTTTACCCGCATTACCGGGCAATAACATTAGCCACTTGAAACTGGCAGATAATGGCTATTTTAATGAACCGCTCAATGTTCTGATGTTGTCCCATTGGGATACGTTGGATGCACGGTTATACAATCTGCGTCATAACCTGACCGTTGATGGCAAGCCGCTTTCTCTGCCGCTGTATGCTGTGCCTGCTGATCCGGTAGCGCTGTTGGCTCAGCGTGCTCAATCCGGCACCTTAACGAATGGCGTCAGTGGTGCCATGTTGACGGTACCACCATACCGTTTCAGCGCTATGTTGCCGCGAGCTTACAGCGCCGTGGGGACGCTGACCGGTTTTGGTCAGAACCTGCTTAGCTTGTTGGAACGTAGCGAACGGGCCGGTCAAGAAGAGTTGGCGCAACAGCAACTGTTGGATATGTCCAGCTATGCCATCACGTTACAACAACAGGCGTTGGATGGATTGGCGGCGGATCGTCTGGCGCTGCAAGCCAGTCAGGCGACGGCGCAACAGCGTCATGACCATTATTACACCTTGTATCAGAACAACATCTCCAGCGCGGAACAACTGGTGATGGATACCCAAACGTCAGCACAATCCCTGATTTCTTCTTCCACCGGCGTACAAACTGCCAGTGGCGCGTTGAAAGTGATCCCGAATATCTTTGGTTTGGCTGATGGTGGCTCGCGCTATGAAGGGGTAACGGAAGCGATTGCCATCGGATTGATGGCTGCCGGTCAAGCTACCAGCGTGGTGGCCGAGCGTCTGGCAACCACGGAGAACTACCGTCGCCGCCGTGAAGAGTGGCAAATTCAATACCAACAGGCACAGTCTGAGGTCGACGCATTACAGAAACAGTTGGATGCGTTGGCAGTGCGTGAAAAAGCAGCGCAGACTTCCCTGCAACAGGCGAAGGCACAGCAGGTACAAATTCGAACCATGCTGACTTACCTGACCACTCGTTTCACCCAGGCGACTCTGTACCAGTGGCTGAGCGGTCAATTAGCCGCGTTGTACTATCAAGCGTACGACGCTGTGGTTTCTCTGTGTTTGTCCGCCCAGGCTTGTTGGCAGTATGAATTGGGTGATTACGCCGCCACTTTTATCCAGACCGGTACCTGGAATGACCATTATCGTGGTCTGCAAGTGGGGGAGACACTGCAACTTAACTTGCATCAGATGGAAGCGGCCTATTTGGCTCGTCATGAACGCCGTCTTAATGTGATCCGTACTGTGTCGCTCAAAAGCTTATTGGGCGATGGTGGTTTCAATAAGTTAAAAACCGAAGGCAAAATCGACTTTCCATTAAGCGAAAAGCTGTTTGACAACGACTATCCGGGGCACTATTTGCGCCAGATTAAAACTGTGTCAGTAACACTGCCGACGTTGATCGGACCGTATCAAAATGTGAAGGCAACACTTACCCAGACCAGCAGCAGTACATTGTTAGCAGCAGATATCAATGGTGTTAAACGTCTCAATGATCCGACAGGTAAAGAGGGTGATGCGACGCATATTGTCACTAACCTGCGTGCCAGCCAGCAAGTGGCGCTCTCTTCTGGCATTAATGATGCCGGTAACTTTGAGCTGCGTCTGGAAGATGAGCGCTATCTATCGTTTGAGGGCACGGGTGCAGTCTCCAAATGGACGCTTACCTTTCCACGTTCAGTGGATGAACATATTGATGGCAACACATTGAAGGCGGATGAGATGCAGGCGTCACTGTTGGCGAATATGGATGATGTACTGGTGCAGGTACATTATACCGCTTGCGATGGCGGTGCCAGCTTCGCGAGCCAAGTCAAGAAAACACTCTTTTAAATTAACTTTTAACTAAGACTTCCCACTCTGGTAGCCAGAGTGGGAGAGGATCTGTCATACCTAAAATCAATCTTGCGATCTTTCTCCATTTCATTGGAAGGGAAGCTGTAAAACAAAATAGAAGGAATATGATATGAGTACGTCTGATACCACTCTTTATACTCAAACCCCAGCGGTCAGCGTGTTAGATAATCGCGGTCTGTCCATTCGTGATATCGGTTTTCACCGTATTGTAATCGGCGGGGATACTGATACCCGCGTCACCCGTTACCAGTATGATGTCCGTGGACACCTGAATCACAGCATTGACCCACGCTTGTATGATGCAAAACAGGCTGATAACTCGGTGAAGCCTAATTTTGTCTGGCAGCATGATTTGGTTGGTAATGCTTTGCGGATAGAGAGTGTCGATGCTGGCCGTACTGTTGCATTAAATGATATTGAAGGTCGTCCGGTAATGACGATGAATGCGGCGGGTGTTCGTCAGACTCGTCGCTATGAAGGCAACACGTTGCCCGGTCGCTTGTTATCTGTGAGCGAACAAGTTTTTGATCAGGAAACTTCTCAAGTAACAGAGCGCTTTATCTGGGCTGAGAATACTACAGAGGAGAAAGAGTATAACCTCTCTGGCTTGTGTATACGCCACTATGACACAGCGGGCGTTACTAGGTTGATAAGTCAGTCACTGGCTGGGGCTATTTTATCCCAATCTCACCAGTTGCTGGTTGAAGGGCAGGAGGTGAACTGGAGCGGTGACGATGAAACTGTTTGGCAGGGGATGCTGGCAAGTGAGGTTTATACGACACAAAGTACAACCAATGCCATAGGGGCTTTACTGACCCAAACCGATGCGAAAGGCAATATTCAGCGTCTGGCTTATGACATTGCCGGTCAGTTAAAAGGGAGTTGGTTGACCGTGAAAGGCCAGAATGAACAGGTGATTGTTAAGTCTCTGAGCTGGTCAGCCGCAGGTCATAAATTGCGTGAAGAGCATGGTAACGGCGTGATTACCGAGTACAGTTATGAACCGGAAACTCAACGTTTGATTGGTATTACCACCTTCCGTGCCGAAGAGAGTCAATCAGGAGCCAGAGTATTGCAGGATCTACGCTATGAGTATGATCCGGTGGGGAATGTCGTCAGTATCCATAATGATGCCGAAGCCACCCGCTTTTGGCGCAATCAAAAAGTGGAGCCTGAGAACCGTTATGTTTATGATTCTCTGTATCAGCTTATGAGTGCGACAGGGCGCGAAATGGCCAATATCGGCCAGCAAAGCAACCAACTTCCCTCACCCGCCATGCCTGTGCCTACAGACAACAACACTTATACCAATTACCTTCGTACCTATATTTATGACCGTGGCGGTAATTTGGTTCAGATCCGACACAGTTCACCCGCGACTCAAAATAGTTACACCACAGAGATGACCGTTTCAAGCCGCAGTAACCGGACGGTATTGAGTACATTAACGACAGATCCAACCCGAGTGGATGCGCTATTTGATTCCGGCGGTCATCAGAAAACGTTAATACCAGGACAAAATCTGGATTGGAATCTCCGTGGTGAATTGCAACGAGTAACCCCGGTGAGCCGCGAAAATAGCAGTGATAGTGAATGGTATCGTTATAGCAGTGATGGCGTGCGGCTGCTAAAAGTGAGTGAACAGCAGACGGGTAACAGCACTCAAGTACAACGGGTGACTTATCTTCCGGGATTAGAGCTGCGCATAACTGGAGTTGTAGATAAAACAACTCAAAATTTGCAGGTGATTACAGTCGGTGAAGCGGGTCGCGCACAGGTAAGGGTATTACACTGGGAAAGCGGTAAACCGGCAGATATCGATAACAATCAGGTGCGCTACAGTTACGATAATCTGCTCGGCTCCAGCCAGCTTGAACTGGATAGCGAAGGGCAGATTCTCAGTCAGGAAGAGTATTATCCGTATGGCGGCACCGCGCTATGGGCAGCGAAAAATCAGACAGAAGCCAGCTACAAATTTGTTCGTTACTCCGGTAAAGAGCGGGATGCCACCGGATTATATTATTACGGCTACCGCTATTATCAGCCTTGGGTGGGCCGATGGTTGAGTGTTGATCCGGCGGGAACCGTGGATGGGCTGAATTTGTACCGGATGGTGAGGAATAACCCCATCACATTGACTGACCATGACGGATTAGCACCGTCTCCGAACCGAAATCGGAATACATTTTGGTTTGCTTCATTTCTGTTTCGTAAACCTGATGAGGGAATGTCTGCGTCAATGAGACGGGGACAAAAAATTGGCAGAGCCATTGCCGGCGGGATTGCGATTGGGGGGCTTGCGGCTGCCATTGCCAGTACGGCTGGTGCGGCTATTCCCGTCATTCTGGGGGTTGCGGCCGTAGGCGCAGGGATTGGCGCATTGATGGGATATAACGTAGGTAGCCTTCTGGAAAAGGGTGGAGCATTACTTGCTCGACTCGTACAGGGAAAATCGACGTTAGTACAGTCAGCGGCGGGCGCGGCTGCCGGGGCGAGTTCAGCCGCGGCTTATGGTGCGCGGGCACAAGGTGTTGGTGTTGCATCAGCCGCCGGGGCGGTAACAGGGGCTGTGGGATCATGGATAAATAATGCTGACCGTGGGATAGGTGGCGCTATTGGGGCCGGGAGTGCGGTAGGCACCATTGATACCATGCTGGGGACTTCCTCTACCCTTACACATGAAATCGGGGCAGCGGCGGGTGGGGCTGCTGGTGGGATGATCACTGGTACGCAAGGGAGTACCAGAGCCGGGATTCATGCCGGTATTGGCACCTATTATGGCTCTTGGATTGGTTTTGGTTTAGATGTCGCCAGTAACCCCGCCGGACATTTAGCGAATTACGCGGTGGGTTATGCCGCGGGTTTGGGGGCGGAAATGGCGATCAACAGAGTAATAGGTGGCGGATTTTTGGGTAGGCTCTTAGGCCGGGCTGTCAGCCCATATGCCGCCGGTTTAGCCAGACAATTAGTACATTTCAGTGTAGCCAGACCTGTCTTTGAGCCTATATTTAGTGTTCTCGGCGGGCTTGCCGGTGGCATTGGAACTGGTCTGCACAGAGTGATGGGAAGAGACAGTTGGATTTCCAGAGGGCTAGGTGCTATCGGCAGTGGTATAGATAATATTGCTGGCATGATTGGTAATCAGATTAGAGGCAGGGTCCTGACCACCACAGGGATCGCCAATGCGATAGACTATGGAACCAGTGCGATAGGAGCTGCACGACGGGTTATTTCTTTGTAGTCAATATATTGTAGTAAACATTGCCAGAAATCTCCGTCCAATATTGGGCGGAGATTTCGAGTTAGGATGCGGTTACTTTAATATCAAAAACAATTTAATTTTTTAATGCGTTTATAATGCTCGTAGCTTGTTCTTTATCTTCTACCCCCATTCTGAATGAAGGACTTAAAGAAGTTTGAATAGTTGCCGTGACAAGATGAGTACCTTTAAATGATATTGTCATCTGGCCCTAAATAATCGATTTTATCGGTACAAGTGTGAGTTAAGATAAAATTGCCACCGGATGAAAAGGCAAATTTCAATCCCTCTTCTGCTTGTGTTTGTCTGTTTGAGTTATGTTTACCGGAGCACCCGGTTATTACAGAGAGAAGTAACATAATAACAAATAAATTTTTCATGATTCCAATCCTGTTATATTGAATAATCACCTTCAATATAATCTATACCCGTTATCTTTCAAGTTGCCTCTTTGTTGTCTGCACTCGTTTTTTGAATTTCGTATCATCTGTTGCTCCATTTTACTTAATCATCATCAATTTCATGTTATCACCTGATGTTCTGCTCAGATCTTTAAGGTTTATTATCGCCTGAGAAGGTCAGCGTGAGTATTGCTCCCTGACAGTGAGACAAGTCTGTTTTATTGGAGAAGATTATGGTGAGTCATACATCCGATTATCGTACAGATGTCCGCATTGTGGCGCATATACCGCTTAATAGGTCTGATAGCAATAAATTGCATTTCAGAAAATTAACTGGCAGTGAATCCTTGTCGCAACTGTATCAGTTTAAAGTAGAGTTTCTTTGTCCATGTCATGATCTCGATATGAAGTCATTGTTGGGTAAAAGTATGGCTTTGGAGATCCCTCTAATACAGGGTGGTTCCCGTTTCCTACATGGTGATATTACCCGTATTGAATATGTCGGACATCATTTACAGGAAGAAAATGATAAGTTATATATTTTCACGCTGCATCCTTCGCTCTGGTATTTGACACAAAACCGTGACTGCCGTATTTGGCAGGGGCAGAGTGTGCCGGATATTATTGCCGGTCTGTTGGCAGAATATCATGTTAATATAGAGAATCGTCTTAGTAGCCATTATCGTCAATGGGAATATTGTGTCCAATATCAGGAAAGTACTTTTGACTTTATCAGTCGATTAATGGAACACGAAGGCATCTACTATTATTTCAGGCATCATGAAAAGGGACATACTTTAATTCTAGCTGACTCGCCAAATGCCCATCAGCCATTTAATGATGATTATGTCCAAATCCCCTATTTAGCAACACGACCCGGTGTGGTTGATCACCAGGAAGGTATTATGTGCTGGCGCACAGCACAGGAAATTACGCCACGAGTTTATACGCTGGATGATTATGATTTCCGTAAACCTCGGGCGCATTTATTGGAAATATGCAGTAATCCAGCATCATGTGCGGTTAATAAGGCTGATGTTTTTGAATGGCCGGGACGCTATATCGACAATCAGCATGGTCAGTTTTATGCGCAAGTTCGCCAACAGGGATTTGAAGCGCGGCAACAACAGATGTACGGCAAGGCAACAGCATGCGGATTAGCGCCGGGATGTACTTTTACTTTACAAAACAGCCCTTGTCCACCGGATACACAGCCCTTTCTGGTGACGCATGCGGAATATGAATTATATGACTGTACGTTGTATGACGAATTGGATGGGAGTTGTTGGGACCAAGGACCGTTCCGAGCCGCATTTCACGCAATACCCGCTAATGTTATTTGGCGTCCGCAACGGACAACGCCTTGGCCGAAAACCTATGGTCCACAAACGGCGGAAGTCGCTGGTCCGGCGGGGGAAAGTATCTGGACCGACAAATATGGTCGCGTCAAATTGAAATTCCGTTGGGACAGATATAGCCAGCCGGATGATAGAAGTTCTTGTTGGGTGCGGGTTTCTAGCAGTTGGGCTGGTTGGAAATATGGCAGCTTACAAATTCCACGTATTGGTGAAGAGGTAGTGGTTGATTTTATCAACGGCGATCCGGATCGCCCGTTGGTGACTGGGCGAGTTTACAATGAGGAGTGCATGCCACCCTGGCAGTTACCCAATGATGCAACCCGAATGGGGTTTATGAGCCGCAGTAAGAAAGGCGGAGTAGAAAATGCCAGTTTTCTGTTCCTCGAAGATGCGCCGGGACGTGAATCATTCACCATGCACGCCGAACGCGACATGAATATCTCCGTTGAGCACGATAAAAATATCACCGTTGATGGTGTCTTAGCTCAGGAGATAAAAGGCGAAACTCATCTCAAGCATCATGGTGTGTGTCATACCCTGAAAATGATGCCGGATATACAAACTTTCCAATTGGGGAAGACTGCGATTATCGGCGCCGGTGGACGCGCAGATTTTATTGCGGGTGGCAGGTATGAACGTATTCAAGGTAAATCAGAAACGCAGGTCAGCCAGAGTATTAACCAGCACGCGGGAGAAGATATCAGCCATCATGCCTTGGGTAATATTCTGTTCGATGCCGGCAAGCAGATCATCTATGGCGACAGCCTATATCTCAATCGAGAAAGCAACGATCCCAATAATCAGGCACAGCAGAAGCTGATGACATTGCAGACATTAACCCCTGAAGAAATAGCGGAACGGGCATCCTTCATCGCCACAGTCGTTCGAGAAGATGCACCTCGATTGGCAAAATGCCTTTGGCGGTCACTGTACCGCAGAAAACCCGTTGGGTAAGGGAGATGAACCTGTTACTCGTGAGGGGGTATTGTGGCACCCATTACCTAATGTTGAACATCCGGATCAACTGCTACATTCACTGCATCAGCGTGTGCAGCCAGCTAGTTTCTCCCCCCTTGATTTTAGCTGGCCGCAACGTAGTCGCATGATGGGAAAAAAATACGATAAGCAGTGGCTGGCGCATGAATTCCCCGGTTTTGCCCGCGATACAGATTGGCACCTGTTCAATATGGCCGGATCGGATCAATGGCTGAGCGGACAACCCTGTCTGCCGTCGGGCGCCACTTGGTGTATCTGGAATATGCATCCCACTCAAGCCGTACAACAGGGAACGTTACCTTGCTGGCAAGCACGCTGTTTTATCACGCGTCAGCGTGGTGGAGAAATGCGCTTTGAGGAGCTTCACTTACGTGCTACCACGGTATGGTTTATTCCTCATCGGGAACGTATGGCACTCATTTGGCACGGTGCTTGTCCAATTAATGAAGATGATGCAGTGGATGTGCATCAAATGCTGGTGGCGATGGAGTTGGCACAGGCTGAGCGGCCGGTTGCTCATTACCAACAGGTGATGGCGCAACGGGCAGAGAAAGAGAAGGGGGCGCTTTTTACCCTGCGAGAACAGGATTTGATGGATGAAAGCCTGATTGCGCCTTGGATAGATAATGACGTACAGGTTACCCCCAGTGCGCTGGCAGAGACGATGACAAGGCGTGAAACTTATTTGCGTCGGCGGCATCAGACGAGAAGTGAGAAGCAAGAGCAGGATATTAATCAACTGCTTGCAGAATTGCCTCAGAAAGAGGGAAAAGCGCTCACTGCCGATAAGTTACCGGAGCTGGTTGCCAGCTTGGAACGACAGGCAGAACGGATACAACAGCGGGTTCAGAAGAAAAGTGCTGCATATGCAGCGGCTGAACGTGCCAGTGCTTCCCCGACTGGCCCGGCGAGTTACTACCGTATGCTGGACTTGTTGCATAAACAGTCACAGAAAACACCGGAAGGCCAAACACCAGAGGTGTTGAAACGTACGCAGCGTAGTTTACATCAGATGTATTTGCTATCTGCGGATACACGTCCGCCGGCAGGCAGATTACAGGGTGAACAGGCTGAGGTGTTACGTCGTCATGTGATGGCTTGCATGGCAACAAAACGCGATCTCAGTGGGATGGATCTAACGGGTGCTGATCTTTCTGGTTTGGATCTGCGGCGAGCTAATCTACAGCATACTCTGTTGGAAAATGCCAATCTGGATAACTGCTGTTTAGATGAAGCTGATCTCAGTGAAGCCATGCTGGCTTATGCCTCATTGAATAACACTTCGCTAAATGCGGCTTGTCTGAATAATGCTTCCCTGACCGGAGCGAAGTGCCACAACGGTTATTTTATCGGGGCACGTCTTGGCGGTGTGTTGTTGGAACAGGCAGAACTGGTCATGTGTGATTTTTCCCAAGCTGCTCTAAGTGATATTACGTTACGTCAGTGTACGTTGCATCATTGTCGTTTCCCTCAGGCGCGGTTGGAAAACTGCCTGTTTATGGATCTCATACCGGAAGCGCTGGATTTTAGCCATGCCTATTTAACGCGTGTGACGGTCATCAATGGTGGCTTTACCGCAGTTCGTTTCAACCATGCGGTGATGGAAAGTTGTACTTTTCTAAACAGCGCGTTAGATCATGCTCAGTACCAGCATGCCCATTTAGACAGTTGCGTGTTTACCGGTACAACGCATATTCGTGCTGGTCTGTTTCAGCATGCGCGGCTGACCAGTTGTAATTTTCGTCTCATTCTGCTTGAAGCGGCTGACTTTTCAGAGGCGGTACTACAAAACTGTGATTTCAGCGAAGCGGATCTCAGTTTTGCGCAAATGAGCGCCGTCAATGGCAGTCATTCACTGTTTATTCGCACCTTATTGACCAATAGTCATTTGCAGGACGCTAATCTGATGGGCGCGTTACTGCAAAAATCCCATTTAGCGGGCGCGGATTTGCGTCGTGCCAATCTGTTTCGTGCCGATATTTCTCAATCCAGTGTTGATGTGAATACGCAATTGCAGGGGGCTTTGCTTGATCAGTGCAAAACCCTGCCATGTGCCGGAGGCAAATTGATATGAAAACCTTAACGCCGGAACAATTGAGCGCGCTGATTTCCCAAGGGGAAATCATTCAGGATGTATCTCTGACGAGTGAGTTGCTGGCAGAGAGGGATCTGGCTGGTATGGTGTTTGTTAATGTTACCTTTGAAGGCGTTGAGTTCCGTTGTTGCAGACTTGATGAGACCGTTTTTCAGCAGTGTCAGTTATCATATACCTCTTTTCAGGGGATGACGCTGAAAGGGTGTTCATTTCAGCAATGTAATTTGTCGCAAGCCTGCTTTGATCGCACTCATCTGGATAACTGTATATTTCACGATTGCCAACTGGAACAGTTCTCTTTGCAAGATGCTGCACTAAATTCTACCTATTTCATCTCTTGCCAGCTTAATCGTGCACGTTTTGTCAACAGCACACTTGATAAAGTCACTTTGTACGATAGTGATATTCATAACGGTACTGTACATAATTGCCATTGTCAGAGTTTGACTTTGTTCGGTATGGATCTACGCAACGTGACCTTTACAGGCAGCCGGTTTGAACGAGGGGTGTTTGCCCATTGTGATCTGCGCGAAGGGAAGTTTCAAGGGCTCACCTTTTTGGCTTGCCAATTTACTGATAATCCGTTGGATCGTGCCGATTTTCGGCAGGCGATACTGACGCAAAGCTGCTTTAAAGGCGCATCACTGCGTGGCGCCTGTTTAGATGAGATAGAGGCCGAAGGGGCGCTATTTATTGAAAGTGATTTACGTGAAGCGCAGTGCCGGCAGGCAAAAATCAATCATGGCCAGTTTATTGCGGCCTGTCTACATCAAGCAGATTTCTCCCACAGCATGTTAGTCCAGAGTCAATGGCGCTATACGCAAGCGAATAGCTGCTCTTTTGTCGCCTGCGATTTGAGTTATGCCGATTTCAGTTGGGCGGATATCAGTCATGCGGATCTGCGCCAGGCGCGTTTTAAACGCACATTGATGCATCGGGCCTGTCAGCAGGGCAGTCGCTTTTCTGATCGTCGGGGGATTCTGGCGCGAGATGAGGCACTGTTTGCGGCAGAAACATGGAATGCGCGTGGTTAGCGCTTAACGGGATATCGGGATTTTTATTTATGAACGCAACGCAAAAATCATTTCTATTGGAGGTTAATCTTCCTCAACAGGCTGTCGGGCAAGTTGTTAATACTTTGTCAACAGGGGAAGTGGTCGTGGAGTATCAGCAGCGTGGCTGGCAATGTGGTGTCGCCATCAGTTGTTTGTTAATACCGCAAATCGGTGATGAGGTGCTGATTCATGGTGATGATAACCATCGGCTATGGGTGCTGGCGGTGTTAAGTCGGGCAGATGAACAGCAACCGGTGACGCTCACTGTTCCGGGAGATTTGCATATTGCTCCGCAAGGAGAATTGATGCTCCACAGTGCTGAACAGATCACTATTGATAGTCAATCTGTGCAGATTAGTGCGCAACAGAGTGATTGCCATATCACCCATATGCGTTACAGCGGTGATGAATTGACGGCTTGGGTCAATGTGGCCTGTCTGCTTGGCCGGCGTGTGGAAGCATTGTGGAAAACCGTGGTTCAAATCAGCCAGCGCGTATTGCGTAAGGTCGAACAGGCAGAGCATGTACGTGTTGGGCAACTGGATTGTCAGGCCCGCGATTATGTACGCTTACATGCACGTAATACCATCATTACGTCGCAGGCAGTGACAAAAGTGGATTCTGAACAGATTCATATGGGTTAAATAATGAGCAAAATACCAGAGAAAAACGCCGAGGTATGCCGTTCTCCTGCAATCTATGGCGGTTATCAGACTTGTCCTATGTTGCTTGAGCGTCTGACTGAGAATAGCAATGATGGGGAACAGGTATCATTTGGTAATAGCGCTCAACAGCTTCGTCTTTCGGTACTGCATAATTTGCAGGCTCTGCTTAACTGCGATCATTACTCCTCTGGAGTCGATCTTTCATCCTGGCCGCATGTTAGTACCAGTACGTTAAATTTTGGCATCCGGGCGCTGGCCGGAAAGTTTATTTCTCAGGTGAACTGGGAAAGTATTGAGTACGCGATACGTGAAGCCATTATCCATTTTGAACCGCGCATTATTCCGCAGGAATTAATCATCACGGGAATGCGGGGTGATCAGCAACTGAATGCTCACAATATTCTCTGTTTTGAAATCCGAGGACATCTGTTGGGTTTTTCTCGCCCATTAGCCTTCACTTTCAGTAGCCATGTTGATCTGGAAAACGGGCATTTTGAGCTGGTGGATGGAGGGTAAATCATGAATGAAAAATTACTGGAGTATTACAATCGCGAGTTGGCATGGCTGCGTGAAATGGGAGATGAATTTGCCCGTTATTATCCTGGCATTGCCGGGCGGTTAGGGATGCAGGGCAATGACATTACCGATCCTTACGTTGAGCGTTTGCTGGAGGGCGTTGCTTTTTTGACTTCGCGTATTCAACTCAAGATGGATGCTGAATTTCCTCGTTTCTCTGCCCAGTTGCTAGAAGCGCTTTATCCTAACTATCTTGCTGGCTTGCCTTCAATGGCAATTGTTGAATTACAACCAGATCCCACTAAGGGGGATTTGAGTAAAGGTTTTCTTGTGCCGCGTAGTTCATTGATGGAAAGTCAGGCACTGAAAAAGAAGGGGATCAGTTGCCGCTATCGTACCGCGCAGGATGTGACTTTGCAGCCGTTGCGTTTATTACAGGTGGAATTGGGGGGCGTATCCGCGGATATTCCTTTTTCTGCCCTTGGCGGTGCTGAGGCGCAGGGCACTTTGCGTATTCAGTTATCGTGCTTTGACAATGTGTCATTGGGTGAATTGCAATGTGATGCGTTGATGTTCTACCTCAGTGGCGGTGATATTCCCGCTTTACAACTATTAGAGTTACTGATGGTGCATTGTCAGGGGGTATTGTGCCAAATCCCCGGCAGTACTGTACAACGGTTATTGTTGCCTCCTCAGTCGCTGCGTCATGAGGGGGTTACTGCCGAGCAGGCGTTGTTGCCCGTTGATTTGCGTAATGTCGAAGCGTATCGCCTGTTGCAGGAATATTTTGCCTTTCCGGCCCGTTTCCAGTTTTTCAGCATCAGTGGCTTGCAGCCGTTGCTGGCGCAGGCCGGTAAACAACAGCGATTGGAAATTCAGATCCTGCTGGATGTACGTTCGCCACAGTTGGAAAAGGTGGTGGATGTTAGCCACTTGGCTCTACATTGTACCCCTGCTATCAATCTTTTTCCCCGTACCGCTGAACCGATGACGCTCAATGAACAGCAACATGAATACCATGTTGTGGTCGATAATATGCGTCCGCTTGATTATGAGGTTTTTTCTGTCACAGCATTACGTGGTATTGGTACTCAGCATGACAGCGACGACTATATTTTCCATCCTCTTTATCGCACCCAATGTAGTGATGCGTTAGTTAATGCGGGGTATTTTTCTATCCGCCGTGAATCGCGTCTGTTGCCACAACATGTGAACCGTTATGGCATGCGTTCTGATTATCTTGGCAGTGAGGTCTATCTCTCTTTGGCTGATGAGCATCATCCGCCTTGGCGCAGCGATTTGAAATATCTCAGTGCGGAAGTTCTGTGTACCAACCGTGATCTACCTTTATTACTGCAACGACAGGCGCAAGAGGGGCTGGTGATGCAGGATTCAGTTCCCGTTGCTGCTGTGCGGTTGCGTAAAGGCCCTACTGAACCTCGTCCGGCATTGGCAGAGAGTAGTGCCTGCTGGCAGTTGATCAATCAATTACAGTTCAATTATTTCAGCTTGCAGAATTGCGCCACTGAACAAGGTGAAGCGGAATTACGGCGGTTATTACGTTTTCATGCCAGTCAGGTTCACCTTATCCACTGGGGCGTTCACCTTTACTGCATTATGAACCCTTACGTTTGGGGCAACAGCCAGCATTATGCTTTGCGCCAGCAGAAATTGCGGCCATCGTCCCTTATCCAGATGGCACTTGTTATCAGATTAATATCAATAACTTTGGCCTGTTTGGCCCGAATGGGCCTCTGCCTTTACATGTCACCGAGTTTGCCTGGCAACGTCAGAAGCAACATAAAGATCATGCGTTGAGTGCCTTTTTCAATCTGTTTCAGCACCGTCTAATCACTCTGTTTTGGCGTGCATGGGCGGATGCTCAACCTTGCCTCTCTTTTGATCGCAGTGATAACCGCCGCTTCGATTATTTTTTTGCCAGCCTGATCGGCAGGGGCCATTGCCTCCGGCACCAGCGGACACACCACTATATGGTGGGGCATCTGACCCGCCAGTCGCGTAACTAAAGATGGCCTGTTGTGTCTGCTACGTTACCACTTTGGCTTGCCGGTGACATTGCATGAAAACCAGTTTCATTGGTTGACGATAAAGCGTGATGATCAGTTGCGGTTGCACAATGGTCATGCTGGTGCTCGGTTAGGCAGTACTACTCGTCTCGGTATTGCGGTGGCTGATGTGCAATATGCATTTTGTCTGGAACTTGGGCCGCTCTCTTGGCTGGTATATTAGCGTTTCTTACCGGCTTCACGGTTTGCAACATCCTGTTGTGATGAGCTGCGGCAATTGTGTGACTGGGTTCGGTGTTATGTCGGCCTTGAATATGCCTGGAAGCTCAGAGTTACGCTGGATCATCAACATTATCAAGGATGTTCGCTAGGAAGCGCTCAGTCTCTAGGGCAGAGCTGCTGGCTAGGGCTGAATATCCACCATCACGATCGCAGTGATTTCTGTTTTAGCCCAGATAACCCTGCGCAGTCATAGCAGACTGTACTTGTTTTCTTTATCTACCAATATGGACGAGGATGTTATGTTGGATATCAATCGCCAGTCACTGTTTAATAAACTGAATGCGCCGTTATTTCGAGCTTTGGACAGAGCCAGCACGTTTTGTAAATTGCGGGGCAATCCTTATGTGGAACTGGCGCACTGGTTGCATCAACTGATGCAGCAGGCAGCGGGTGATCTGCAACAGATCATGGGCTATTTTGCGCTGGATGAACAGCAAATGGCGCTGGATATTGTACAAGCGCTGGATACATTACCGCGTGGAGCCAGCGCGATTTCCGATCTCTCTACCCATATTGATGAAGCCGTGGAACGGGCTTGGGTATGTAGTTCTGTGACCTTTGCGGCAAGTGAGATCCGAGGGGCGCATCTATTGCTGGCACTGTTAACCACCTTTAATCTACGCCAACATCTATTGGCGATTTCTGCTCAGTTTGCTCAGATTAATGCGGAGAGTCTGGCACAGGATTTTACCCATATCCTGTGCGACAGTACGGAAAACAGCCTAATGAAAACCGCAGCGGCAGAGAGTGGGGAGAAGCAGTTTGCGTCCGACAGTGCGCTGCAATGTTATGCACAGGATATGACCGCACTGGCGCGAGCTGGACAAATTGATCCGGTCGTCGGACGGGATAAAGAGATCCGCCAACTGATTGATATTTTGTTACGTCGTCGGCAAAACAATCCGTTGATTACTGGTGAGGCGGGAGTGGGTAAAACGGCGCTGGTAGAAGGGTTGGCGCTACGGATTGCATCGGGTGATTTACCACCGTCATTGTGCCATGTTCAGCTCTGGTCGTTGGATATTGGCCGTTTAGAGGCAGGGGCCGGCATGAAGGGAGAATTTGAAGCACGTTTGCAGGCGGTGATTAACGAGGTTCAACAAAGCCCAGTTCCCATTATTCTATTTATTGACGAGATTCACATGCTAATTGGCGCCGGTGGCGCACAAGGAATAGGTGACGCGGCGAACCTGTTGAAGCCGGCTCTGGCGCGTGGACAGTTGCGTACTATTGGGGCGACCACTTGGGCAGAATACAAAAAGCACATTGAAAAAGATCCGGCGTTGACGCGACGTTTTCAGGTGTTGCAGGTTGCACAGCCGGACGAAGCATTAGCTTTACAGATGGTACGTAGCCTGTCCAGACAACTGGAGCGACATCATGGCGTGTTATTGCTGGATGAAGCGTTAGAAGCTGCGGTATCGCTCTCTCATCGTTATATTCCGGCCCGCCAGTTGCCCGATAAAGCAATAGCGCTGCTTGATACCACTTGCGCGCGGGTAGCGGTCAGTCAGCACAGCCAGCCGGCGGTATTGGAAGATTACCGCCGTCAGCTTGATGCACTTCAGATTGAATATGAGATTGTTTGCCGTGAACAGCAACTGGGTGGCGATGGCGATCATAGTGCACGTTTAGCACAGCTTGATGATCAACGTCATGAATTGCAGGCAGAGCAGCAGGTTGCACAGCGTTGGCAGGATGAAATGCGGTTGGCTCAGCAGATTATCAGCTTATGCCAGCAACTCATTGCTGATGATGAAATGTCGGCAGATGATGCGCCGCGTTTGTCTTGGCAGACACAATTACAGAATTGCCGACAACAATTGAGTTTATTGCAGGGGGAACAGCCATTAATTACGGTCGCAGTGGATGCCCACAGTGTTGCAGCCGTGGTTGCGGATTGGACTGGAATTCCTCTTGGCCTGATGGTGAAAAATGAAATCAGCATTGTCCAGAATTTGGAACATAGCTTGGAGCAACGGGTTATTGGTCAGCAACATGCGTTAAGTATCATCAGTGAACGGGTACGTACGGCGCGTGCACACTTGGGTGATCCCAATAAGCCGGTGGGGGTATTTCTGTTATGTGGCCCTTCTGGGGTAGGGAAAACCGAAACAGCGTTGGCATTGGCTGAAAATCTGTATGGTGGTGAGCAGAATCTGATCACTATCAACATGAGTGAGTTTCAGGAGTCACACAGTGTATCAACGTTGAAAGGGGCGCCGCCGGGATATGTTGGTTATGGTGAAGGTGGCGTGCTGACGGAGGCTGTTCGACGGCATCCATACAGTTTGGTGTTACTGGATGAGGTGGAAAAAGCACATCCTGATGTACATGAGCTGTTTTTTCAGGTGTTCGATAAAGGCTGGATGGAAGATGGAGAAGGTTGTCGCATTGATTTCCGCAATACGTTAATCATACTGACCTCGAATGTGGGTAGTCAGGAGGTTATCAGTGCCTGTACCCGGCAGGATGGTTTGCTGGATGTGGAAATGTTGACGCAGCAGTTACGTCAACCGCTGCTACGGATATTTCCTGCCGCTCTACTTGGCCGTCTGACGGTCATTCCTTTCTTGTCATTGAGTGATGAAATGCTGGAAAAGATTGTACAATTGCAATTGACGAGGGTAGCCCAACGCCTGTGGGAAAATTATGGTATTGAAGCGCAATTTGATCGCCGAGTGACACAACAGATTATGGCTTGTTGTATGGAACAGGAATCTGGTGCTCGCAGGATTGATTCCATTATTACTAATATTTTATTGCCGCAGATGAGTCGTAAATTGCTGACGGCAACGATGGAGAATCAACGTTATTCGCAATTGAAAGTCGCTTGGGAGAATGCGGCATTTCAGTGTTATTTTTGTTGAGATTGCCATATGTGCATAAAAACTTAAGCCTATATATCCGTTATCTTTCAAATTGCCTCTTTGTTGGCTGCACTCGTTCACCCCGGTCACATCGTTCGCTATGCTCCCGGGGATTTGCTCCCTTGCTATCGCGATGCATCTTGAAATCCATAGGGTATAATACAGTTAGAAAACTGATGAGAAACTTACCTGAACCAATATATCGGCTGAGATCTTTTCAAAGGTTGCAAAACAGGTTTTAAAGTCGTGGGGTTGTTGATTGTAAACCATGGAGCTACATAAGCCTCAAAGCGTTGAGCGTACTTTTTATTGTTTTTTAGTTGTATTTTTCATTTATTACTTTAATAATTTATTATATATAAGTGAGATGATTAATTTTCATAGAAAATGATCTGTTGAGAAAAATAGTTGTGAGCTATGGTGAGCAATTGCATCACGAGCAAATTTGAAGTTAATAGTGATATTGGTTTGGCGGGCTAAAATAATGAGTAGGAAAACTGTGTATATTGAGCTGATAGAATTTTTGGGTAGTGAATATTGAGATCAACCTGTCTGTTATATAATCCATTATTACGCAAAGTGCTAACCCAGAAGTCGGCACTTTGTTATTAACTGGTTTATACCCGTTATCTTTCTCCAAAAGTTCTTTGGTTTTGTTATTAATCATCACTGCTGTCGAAAACAGCATTTAATTTTTGTTGGTAAACGCTAAGGAAAAAAGCGTTGAATAACGTTGACGATTGTTGGCGTATCTCTTCGGTGGTTTGTTGATAACGGTCAGTAAAGTTATCCCATAACCTTGCTTTACGGTGTTGTGTGTTATTCAGGGGCCAGAAGTGGGCTGCCGGGACACTGTTTTCGTCGTAGGACGGATCAAAGCGATTTATTATGGTGTTAAGACAATAGAAAAGTGCTTCTTTCATTGCCTGTTCATGTCCGCCTAACATGGGGTATGTTTGTGGTGTGGTCATGTCGTTGGTTGTAGATGCGGAGGGTTCTGTTTTGAATAGGCATAATGGATCGAGTTGTTTTATCTGCTCTTCCCATAGCTGTAGCGGTGTGGTAGAGCGGTAGGTATTTGGCTGAAACAGGGCATGACTGTTGGTGCGTTGGCATTGAGTGGTAAAGAGTTCTATTGGATCAATAGGGCGGGTAGCGAGTTGATCAAGAGTTTGCAGGATCTCTGTTTCTGGTGACGAAAAATTGGCCGCAGAGAGTTGATCACTCGCTTTTTGGTTTTCTTTGGCGGGTAATGTTGTATTTAATTCATCCCATACCGCCTCAGAAAGATCGGCTTTTGTTATTTCCTGTTTGACGGAATGATATTTTTCCATTTCTATTTCGTTCACAGTTAGATAATAATCACCAATTTTGAGCTTATTATTTTCTTGCAGAGATGCGGTTTCTCCACGCGCTAATGGAATATTGTTAATCATCATGAAGGCCGTTCCAATATTAGTAATAGTGCAGACACCTTGGGCAGAAATATTTATACTGGCTTGTAATGCCGAAATACAACTATTTAGATCTGGCAACACAAAATGATTATTTTCGCTGGTGCCGATAGTTCCTCCGGGAGGATAAAAAATATGACTGCTATTGGCTGCCATATTGCCTGATGGAGGATTGATAAGGGTTATTTTCATAACAACGTTGCTTATTATATTGAGTAATAATTTACCCTTCCGCCACGAAAAAGGGATGCAGCATCCTAAAGGATACGAACATAGCGTATTCCGGGCGGAAGGTTATTTTTTACTGATTTAGTTATCAGTGCGTGTTTTCTTATTTACTGGTGTTCTTTTGGGTATCCCAATTAAATTCTACATTGGCACCACTTTTTCCTTGGTTATCTTGTTCTTTATAAACCACTTTGGCGATATTTGGTGAAAAGCTGTATTTCACGCCAATAGTGCCGGGTATAATGGCTGTTGAACCTTCTGTTAAATGTGGAATATCGCGGTTAAAGTCAACCAGTTCAATGCTGTCAAGCAATGCACTACCAAGCGTAATCGTGGTGAACTCTTGTTGTTCGCCTCCTGCTTTACGCATGGTTAGCTTTACTTCCGGCAGATGAACGCCTTGTGCTAATTTCTGCATTAACGTTGGCATTGCCTTATCCATCCGGGCATAGACCACCAGAGAGTGTACTTTGGCGCGTCCGCTGCCACCACCACCGCCACTACCGGTTTCTACTGGTTGTGATAGTTTCCATTCAAAGGTATGCACATCAATACCGTTAGGATGATTGCTATCTTTACATTCACCGGAGACATCTTTGATATCCAAATAGATGCTGTTGTTCATGATCACATTCCTTATTTAGTCATTTTCAGAATTAACCACCACTCTGTTTTAGAGAGGGCAGTTTTGATACCAGCCGCAGGGAAACCGTTAATCCCTCCAGTTGATAGTGGGGACGCAGGAAGAATTTGGCTTGATAATATCCGGGGTTATCTTCCTGTTCGATGACCTGTACTTCAGCCGCTGCTAGTGGTTTGCGCGCTTTGGTCTGTTGTGAGGAGTTGGCGGGATCGCCGTCAACATAGTTGATGATCCATTTATTTAGCCAGCGTTCAATGTCGTCGCGGCTCTGAAATGATCCCACTTTGTCACGCACAATACATTTCAGATAGTGTGCAAATCGGCAGCAGGCAAACAGATAAGGTAAGCGAGCGGCCAGATTAGCGTTTGCTGTGGCGTCGGCATCCATATATTCCGCAGGTTTTTGCAGTGATTGTGCGCCGATAAATGCCGCAAAATCGGAGTTTTTACGGTAAACCAACGGGATAAAGCCGTTTTTTGCTAACTCAGCTTCACGACGATCACTGATAGCAATTTCCGTTGGGCATTTGATATCCAAACCACCATCATCTGTCGGAAAAGTGTGACAGATCAGTTTATCCACTGCTCCGCCTGATTCGACGCCCCGGATGGATGCACACCAGCCATATTCTTTAAAGGAACGGTTAATGTTCACCGCCATCGCATAGGCTGCATTGCTCCAGACATAGTTACTGTGGGTAGCTCCTGCGGTTTTTTCTTCAAAATCGAATCTTTCAACGGGATTAGTGCTGATACCGTAAGGTAAACGTGCCAGAAAACGTGGCATGACCAAGCCAATGTAACGAGCATCTTCCGATTCGCGCAGACTACTCCAGGAAGCATATTCCGTGTTGCTGACTAAATAGAGCAGACCACGCCATGCACCCTCCAGTGCTTGAAAATCAGCGTGATGGAGAATTTCGTTGATTTGTTGCGAAAGTTTGTTGTCAATGGCGGCAATCAGTACCTGAATGGTGCTGAAAGTGTCGCTCGATAAGGTCAGACTGTTTTCCAGCGCTTGATGTGCCAGAGTTTTAACGGCGTTTTCCACGGCGAGGCGTGCCTGATCTGTTTTAGGGCGAAATTCTTTCCTGAGTAACGCATTAAGTTCACTCTGATTGTAGTGAGTCGTTTGGCTGGAGTTTTCACCAGCTAAGTGGATTTCAGGCTGGCTCATGGCTGTCTCCCTGCTCTTGTTTTGCTGCTGGATTTGTGGATTCTGTGTTGTTCAGCGGTGCAGTACTTAACGATTTCAGTAATGCCGGATCTTGTAGGATAGTCGCGATTAGCTCTTCGGCTCCGCTTTTGCCATCCATATAAGACAGTAGGTTAGCCAGTTGAGTACGTGCTTCCAGGAGCTGATTAAGTGGTTCAACCTGACGTGCTATCGCATCAGGTAGAAAATCATCCATTGTGTTGAAAGTGAGAGCGACTTGAATTTTCCCTTCACCGCTCAAGGTGTTGTCCACCGGAAAGGCAACGCTTGGGAGTAGTGATTTCATGCGGTCATCGAAATTATCAACATCAATGTCGAGAAACTTTCGCTGACTGAGTGGAGGAAGTTGATCAGCAGATTTTCCAGCTAAGTCCGACATCACTCCCATGACAAAAGGGAGTTGAACCTTACGTTCATCACCGTATAGTTCGACGTCGTATTCAATTTGTACTCGTGGTGCACGATTACGGGCGATGAATTTTTGCCCGCTGTTTGATCCTGACATAGTATTCTCCATCGACAAAATCAGTAGTTATGAGTCATTGACGGAGTAACAGCGGCTTTTCCAGCGTATTACCCCCCATTTTGCTGTCTCCTCAGCTCGCGTTATGTCTGCTTTTTACAGCCCAAAAAGTGTTCAAGTTGATCGACAGCCTCTGGAGCAAGATTGCGCATAATATTCATAAAATCCTGGTTAATGAGATGTTTCACTCGTGCAATCATCAATGGTGCTGGATGACTGGATTCATGTAATAGAAAGTACTGCCGTACCGCTTCCAGCGCTTGTTGAGCCTGTTCACGATTCTGGATACTGGATGGCTGCCAGCTATTGGATAGGCTTGGTTGGTGCGTATTGTTACCATTGCCCGGTAGGGGATGTTGGCTATCCTCCTCAATTTGAGCAGTATCGGGTTGCGGGGCGAGAAGCTGTACCAGATGGTGAAATATTGCCATTTGACGGCGCATATCTGGCAGACCACTGTCACCAAGATGGCTACGTAATGTGTTAATCAGGCATTGCAGGGTGGCGGCTATTTGTGGGATTAGCTTTATCACCGGTGCTTCACCTTGCTGTAATTCAGCAATCAGAAGATCTATCCCACCGGGAAATGGACTCTCTTCCGTGTTACTGCCATCCAGACATTTCATGATATCTGCCACGGTGAGGATTATCCCATTCCTGCGGGCGAATTCGCACAGACGCACCTGTTTAGCCAGCGCAAAACCATCACCTAGCCCCTGTAATGCGTTAATACGCATCAGTGGGTCTGGTTCACCATCTTGTTTTACGGCGGGCCACAAGGTTTCCCAATAACGCGCAACTGTCTGTTCCAATAACATCAGACCTTGTGCATATCCAACCAAGCCGTATTGGCGGCACCAGGCTTGCATGAGCAGGATAATAATGTGCAGATCTTTGCTGCGTGCTAGCAGAGCAAGTGCGCTTTTCTCTATCTGTCGCCAGTCAGGTTCCTGTGTCGGAATGATAAAGTCGCCGAATTGCTGTTCAGCTTTTCCCTGCGACAATTGAATCAGATGTATGAATTCAGCGCTTGTAGTGGTCAACTAATTCCGGACAGTAAATTAGAGAGAGCCTCAGCTTTTGCCGGTGGCACCCCCTCGTTGAACTGATGTGGCCGACTCCAGTTGTCATAATCCATCAGGTAAAAACTTATATCCCGCTGGGCTTCTGCTCTGGTCATATAACCGGTTACAGGCATCCATTCTGATTTCAAGCTTCTAAACAGCCTTTCCATTGGGGCATTATCCCAGCAATTGCCACGGCGGCTCATACTTTGCGTCATGCGATAACGCCACAGCCTTTGCCGGAATGAATGGCTGGCATATTGGCTACCCTGGTCTGAATGGAACATCACGTTTTGCGGTCTGCCGCGTTGCTCGTATGCCATGTCCAGTGCTTTAACCACTCAATCCGCATCCGGCTTTGCCGATAATGCCCAGCCAACCACTCGACGACAGTATAAATCCAGTACCACAGCCAGATAATGCCAGCCGCCTTCTGCCCAGATATAGGTAATATCACCGCACCAGACACTATCTGGCGCGCTAACGTCAAATTCCCTATTGAGATGATTCGGGATATCTGACCGTTCAGTCCGGGC
>NZ_JAJAFZ010000047.1:0-40634 GCF_025384895.1 Photorhabdus kayaii | reverse complement strand
GTTAATATTTAATTAGATTTTTGTTTGACAGAATAAGACATAAGCGCTACGGCTACTATGTGAACAATAAGAAGCTGCCATCGGCATAAATGATGAAAGGTTTAAAGCATATTCAACACCTGGGAGTAAAGGACGGTTTTCTTTTACCAAATCGATAACATGGTCGGTAATTCTCTGTTCCACGTCTGATTTTGATGCCCCTTGCCAGGGAGAAGCCTGATACCAAAGTTCCACAACTTGGTCAATTCGCAATCCAAGAGTATCTGGTAGTTTTTCTGCTAAAGAGAAATCCAGACCTAATTCACTAAATACTTCTTTTTCTCCTTGGGTCCAATAGGGTTCAGAGTCAATCAGTAAGCCGTCCATATCGAAAATGGCCGCTTTTATTGGTAAATGAAAAGACATTTAAGTATCTCTCTCTGGTCAGACAGTTAGCGAAAGCTGATTGTAACAATCTCAGTAGGTGAAATCTTTTCCTGATCGGGAACATGGTAAGAAATGCTTAGTTAATTAAATATAAAGTTAAATTTGGTGATTGATGGGCTATGATTAGCCGAAAATAAAATCTGCTTATTGTTATGAGGGATATCGATGACTTACCAAAAAGCCGGATACATCGCTATTATTAAGCGAGTTTTAGGTTGGGTGATTTTTGTTCCGGCACTTTTATCGACCACTGTTTCTGTGATTAACCTTGCCTGGCTGCACGGTATTAAGGGTGATGGTATCAATGCTGTTTTGGATGATTTCCTGAAAATGATGGCTGAAATGGTGCGTTTTAATACCCCATTTCTGGATTTCTTCTGGAAAAACTCACCAACACCTGATCGTCTGGCTGGTTTTACCGGATCAACGCTTGGTTTCCTGATTATCTATTTTCTTATTTTTTTCGGCCTTGCTATGAGTGCGTCAGGTCAACGGATATACAGACAAGTGAAGTTTATACGAGAAAACATTGAAGATCAGCTTATTATTGAAAAAGCTAAAGGCAATGATGGCCTGACGAGAGAACAGATTGAATTAAAAATTAAACTTCCTCGTCATACGCTGTTCAGTCAGATTTATACCTTATATATTTCACCGGTAATTATCGGTGCAATTTTTTATTTTCTATTGAAAATCTTAGGCTGGTAGATTCTCCGGTTGTCTATAGCTGCGGAATAAGTATTTTCGCAGCCTGATTACCATCTATTGGCTATTTTCAGTCAAAATATTATCGAGAATATTTTGAACCGCAATAAGATTATCACCACCAAAGAGATTACACCGGTTAAGCAAATAATAGAGCTGATACACAGGCTGCCGTTCAATAAAGTTGGCAGGGAGTGGCCATATGCTCTGATAGCCATCAAAAATTTGCATGGGTAAGTCAGGGTATAACGGTAACATAGCGAAATCACATTCACGATCTCCCCAATAACAGGCTGGGTCGAAGGCAACGGCTTGGTCATCTAGCGAAGCACAATTAGCTGGCCAGAGATCGCCATGTAACAGAGAGGGTTGTGGCTGATGGTGTTGAAGTTTGTTACTTATAGCTTGAACGATATTATCAATATCACCAAATATCATGTTTTTTTCTGCTGCGATTTGTAATTGCCAACCAACCCGCTTTTCCGCATAAAATTGGTGCCAACGTCGTTGCCAGCCATTAGGTTGTGGAGTTGTTGCCAGCATATTGTCAAAGTCAAAGCCGAATTGAGGTTGCTCACTCCATTGATGAAGTTTTGCCAGTTGTTGACCGAAGCAATAGGCACTGTGAGGGTCAAAAGATTTTAAAGGCAGAAATTCAAGCAATAGAAAGCTATGGTCACGGGCATTGCCAATGCCATAAACAGTTGGAACACGGATAGTTTGGCTGCGAGCCAGGAGTTCAAGCTGTTCTGATTCTGCTTTGAAGACAGGGAGCATCTCGCGCAGATTTGATTTGACAAAAACTTGTCGTTTTCCATGAGTGACTCGCCAAGCTTGGTGGATGTCCCCTCCGGCTAACTCAGTTTTATCGTGAATTTCAGCAACACCGAAATGTTCGTTTAACAAACGATTTACTGTTTGCCACATGGTTCACCTCTCTATGTCGTCAATTACTTTATGAACAATTATAGTCAGAGAAAACATATGATCAGGTAAAAAAGATGATTAACAGGGTTATACCCGTCATCTTTCAAGTTGCCTCTTTGTTGGCTGCACTCACTCACCCCGGTCACATCGTTATCTATGCTCCCGGGGATTCGCTCCCTTGCCGTCGCGATCCATCTTGAAATCCATAGGGTATATATTTCAAAACAGATATAACCCTTTTTGTTATTGATTGGGTTCGTTAGAGATTTGTAGGGCTGATTGATATGTTTTACGTTTGGATTTTGTTCTTACAAGTTTTATCTGACTGTAAGTCAGTGCCAGTGTAAAGAAAATAGCCTGAACAATAACAATGCATGGCCCCGTTGCACCATCAATGTGGAAACTGACCAGAGTACCCAGGACACAGGAACTGACTGATGCAATGATAGCGACAATTAACATTCGGTCAAAACTGCGGCATAACATGAAAGCGATGATTCCCGGTGATATCAACATTGCGATAACTAAAATCATTCCCACGGCTTGCAGGGAAGCGACAATGGTCATTGACAATAGACAAAGTAAACCGTAATGCAAAAGCTTAACAGGTAATCCCACTACACGTGCTTGGTTTGGATCGAAGCAGTAAAGCATGAAGTCTTTGCGCTTTAGCAGTACTACCACCATAGTGATACAGGTAATCCATAATGTTTGATTCAACTCATCTTTAGTGATCCCTAGAATATTTCCGAACAAAATATGAGTGAGATGTTGGTCAGTGTCTATTCGGGCAAAAAGAACTAAACCAAAGGCAAACATGCCTGAAAAGACAATTCCCATGACAGTATCTTCTTTTATCCGGCTATGTTCTTTCAGATATCCTGTTGCAAAAGCACAAAAAATACCGGAAAGGAATGCGCCAATAGCCAGCGGTATACCAGCAGCGAAAGCTAGCACAATGCCTGGCAATACAGCGTGAGAGATGGCATCACCCATTAACGACCAGCCCTTAAGAACCAGATAACAAGAGAGTATTGCACATACTGCACCTGTTACAATAGCAGCAAATACCGCCCGTTGCATAAATGGAAACATAAACGGCTCAGTGAGTAATTGTGTCAACTCATTCATAATTGTGTTGTCTCCTGAGCCAAGGCTGAGGATTCTTTTCTGGCACGTATACGTGAAGCGAATAGCCCATGCTTTGGTGCAAAGAAGAATGCGAGTAGGAAAATAACGGTTTGCAGCGTGACAATGACACCACCAGTAGCGCCGTTAAGGAAAAAGCTTAGGTAAGCGCCAAATGCACTGGTCAGGGAACCAATAGTAACGGCAATGATCAGCAGGTGCTTAAAACGATCTGTTAATAAGTAAGCTGTTGCGCCTGGAGTGACAACCATTGCAATCACCAGAATAGCGCCGACAGTTTGTAAGGCTGCGACAGTACAAGCACTCAACAAAGTAAAAAAAATGATTTTCATCCGCAAGGGAGATAAACCGATAGAGCGAGCATGTGTTTCATCAAAAAATACAATTAGCAAATCTTTCCAGATAAACATGAGCACGATAAATGAAATCGCAATAATGATTTCAACTTGGAGAACATCTTCATCAGCGATGCCAAGGATATTGCCGAAAATAATGGTTTGTACGTTAACCGATGTAGGATTGAGGGAAACGATTAATAAGCCGACCGCAAAGAAAGTGGAAAAAATGAACCCGATTACTGCATCTTCACGTAAGCGAGTGATATGACGAACTAAAGTCATAGACAGAGCTGCCAGCATTCCGGTAAAAAAAGCACCACCTGCATAAGGAAGACCCAGCGCATAAGCACCAGCGACGCCAGGCACAACTGAGTGAGAGAGCGCGTCTCCCATCAATGACCAGCCTTTTAACATCAGGTAGGAAGAAAGAAAGGCACAGACAGCACCGACGATGGCGCTAACCCAGATGGCTTTTACCATGTAATTATAGTGAAAAGGTTGCAGCAAAAGCTCTGTCATGATTGACGCTTCTCCTTATGCTGACCCTGCCTTGGCGGAACATGATGATCATGACCATAAAATACGGCTGCGCGTTCATCATCAGTAATAACAGTCAAGGAGCGTGGATCATCATCATCATGTAATTCCGGACCAGATAGATTAATATGACGAAGTACTCCACCAAAAGTCATCTCTAAATTTTTTTGGGTGAACGTTGTTTCTGTTGGGCCACTTGCTAGAACAGTTCGGTTGATTAGGATAACATGATCGCAGAATTCAGGCACGCTACCGAGGTTATGTGTAGAAACCAGAACCAGATGGCCCTCATCACGTAAATCACACAACAGGTCAATGATGGCATTCTCTGTTTTTACATCAACACCAGTAAAAGGTTCATCTAGTAATAGAACTTTACCTTCCTGAGCTAGAGCTCTTGCAAGAAAAACCCGTTTTTTCTGCCCGCCCGAGAGTTCGCCAATCTGTCGGTTGCGTAGGGCCGTTAAGCCGACACGTTCAAGTGCTTTATCAACAGCTTGGTGATCTCTTTTACTTGGGATTCTCAGGAATCCCATTTTCCCATAGCGGCCCATCATAACGACATCAGAAACCAATACTGGAAAGTTCCAGTCGACTTCTTCTGTTTGAGGGACATATGCAATAATATTTTTCTTCAAAGCATTTTTGACTGGCATATCACTCAGAGTTACTTTTCCCTGAGATGGGCTTACCAGTCCCATGATAGTCTTAAACAATGTGGATTTACCGCTACCGTTAATGCCCACCAACGCACAAATAGTTCCACCGGTGATAGAAAAACTTGCATCATAAATAGCTGTGTGACCATTGTTATAAGTCACAGTGGCGTCATCAACGACTAAATGAGGACGTTCAAACAGTATATTGCTATTCATTGATTAAATCCTTTTGCGATTGTATCTACAGTTTTGTTCAGTAAATCAATGTAAGTTGGTACCGGGCCAGTACTGCCGGAGAGTGAATCTACATAAAGAACGCCACCATAACGGGCGTCTGTTTCTTTACTGACTTGTTTAGCGGGTTTATCTGAAATTGTACTTTCGCTAAATACAACTGGGATTTTGTTTGCTCTTACAGTATCAATGACATGACGAACTTGTTGTGGTGAACCTTGTTCTTCCGCATTAATTGGCCATAGATAAACTTCCTTGAATTGGTAATCTTTAGCTAAATAGCTAAAAGCCCCTTCACTGGTGACTAACCAACGTTGATCCTGTGGAATACGGGAAAGACGTTTTCTCAGTGGAGAATCCAGTTGTGCGATTTTTTCAGCATAGGCTTTGGCATTCTTATTATAAATTTCTGTATTTTCAGGATCGTATTTCACAAATGCTTGGCGAATATTCTCAATATAGATTAAAGCATTTGTGGGTGACATCCAAGCATGAGGATTAGGGTTCCCGTTGTAAGGCCCTTCACGGATAGGTAGTGGTTCAATGCCGTCAGTAATGACAACGGCAGGTACATCTTTAAGGTTTTCAAAGAAGCGTTCAAACCAGCGTTCTAGATTTAGCCCATTCCAAAGGATCAAATCAGCATGTTGAGATTTTATAATATCTTTGGGGGTGGGTTGGTAATCATGGATTTCGGCACCAGGTTTAGTAATTGATTCAACAATCGCCGCATCACCTGCTACGTTTTGTGCGATATCTTGGATAATAGTAAAGGTCGTGACAACTTTAAATTGTTTGGCGGCGGATACCTGATGACTAAATAGAATTACAGATAAGAGAATCAACATAATTCCCAGAACAGGAGGAGAAAGTAAAAGCAGAGAAAGTTTTTTCTTCATAAAATTCAAACCTTACTTGTTATAAGTATATGATAACGATTATCAATATCATTTAAGTAAAGTCAAGATGATAAAATTTGGAAATAGCAATTGTTGCAATAGTCATTCCATATGATATGAACACGAATACAGTGAAAAGTTAAGTAAAAATATTTTTAGATTGTAAACGAAATTGTATATGCTGCGCTGTAGCAAAATTTGATCCGGAGGATTATAGGGTGAAATTAAGACTGAGCTTTGTGGCACTGGTCGTGCTGTTAGTCGGTTGTGCTGAGAGAAATGTTCAGCAAACAAATGTTGGTAAACAGTCCGGTCAGCAACGTATGCTTAGCAATACTTCCAACGCAGCTAGAATTTCTTCTTTTCCGCCGACGCCTTTTGATACCTTTATTCAACAGGCATCCAATCGGTACGGCGTTGATGAAACTCTGATCAGAGCGATTATTCAAGTTGAATCCGGTTTTCGTCCTAATGTAGTCAGTAAATCGAATGCAATTGGTCTTATGCAAATTAAAGCATCGACAGCAGGGCGGGATGTGTATCGACAGAAAGGGCGTTCTGGTCAGCCAACAACTCGTGAGTTGAAAGATCCTAAAACTAATATTGATCTTGGCACTGCTTATATCAGTATCCTGAAGGAGCAACATCTGGTAGGTATTGATAACCCTGAGACTCTCTACTACGCCACTATCGTTGCCTACGTAAATGGTGCGGGTGCTCTTTTGCGTACTTTTAATGCAGATCGTCAATTAGCCGTCAATAAAATAAACAGCATGACGCCGGATGAGTTTTATCGGTATGTTCAGGATAATCATCCAGCACCTCAGGCTCCACGCTATTTGTGGAAGGTGAAAAAGGCTTATCGTTAACAACAAGCCGCCCGTGGCAATTTGCGTCGCGAGTTCGCCGGAGCGGATAGCAACCCGCAAATTAGACGGATTCGACTAATAAATGCAAATGATTTTACCCATACTAAACATCGCCGTGACCTGACTGGTTGTTGATGGTATATTTTCGCGGTGTTTCGGTATTGAAGGTAATCACTTTTTACATTGTGTACCAATTTTAGTACCAAACTTTAATGGATTGACGAGATAATAATTTAAATCGTTATTTTAGTTGAATATCAAACTCCTTCAAGTGACCTTTCGTGTGGGTCACCACTGTAGATAAGGATTTTAAATGCCTGTTGTTACTCTTCCTGACGGTAGCCAACGCCAGTTTGACCATGCCGTTTCTGTAATGGATGTTGCCTGTGATATTGGTCCAGGTTTAGCGAAAGCATGTATTGCTGGCCGCGTAAATGGTGAGCTAGTGGATGCTTGTGAATTAATCGATTCAGATGCCAATCTTGCCATCATCACCAGTAAAGATGATGCAGGGCTGGAAATTATCCGCCATTCATGCGCTCATCTGTTAGGCCATGCAATTAAACAATTATGGCCAGATACTAAAATGGCTATCGGTCCAATTATTGATAATGGTTTTTACTATGATGTTGATCTTGGCCGTGCTCTGACGCAGGAAGATATTGAACTGCTTGAAAAGCGGATGTTGGAACTTGCCAAAAAAGACTATGACGTCATCAAGAAAAAAGTGAACTGGCAAGAAGCTCGTGATACCTTCGTTGCTCGTGGTGAGGATTATAAAGTCCAAATTTTGGATGAAAACATCAGTCGAGATGATCGTCCTGGTCTCTATAATCATGAAGAATATATTGACATGTGCCGTGGCCCACATGTGCCAAATATGCGTTTCTGCCATCATTTTAAATTGCAGAAAGTCGCAGGGGCATATTGGCGTGGGGATAGCAACAATAAAATGTTGCAACGAATATACGGTACCGCGTGGGCTGATAAGAAACAGCTCAATACTTATCTGCAACGTTTGGAAGAAGCAGCCAAACGTGACCATCGTAAGATTGGTAAACAATTAGATCTATACCACATGCAGGAAGAAGCTCCAGGTATGGCATTCTGGCATAATGATGGTTGGACTATTTTTCGTGAGCTGGAAACTTTTGTCCGGACCAAACTGAAAGAATATCAATATCAGGAAGTTAAAGGTCCGTTTATGATGGACCGTGTCATGTGGGAAAGAACGGGTCACTGGGAAAACTACGGTGAGCATATGTTTACCACTTCTTCAGAGAACCGTGAATATTGCGTTAAACCGATGAACTGCCCAGGGCATATTCAGATTTTTAACCAAGGCTTAAAATCTTACCGTGATTTACCGTTACGTATGGCTGAATTCGGTAGTTGTCACCGTAATGAACCATCAGGGGCATTACATGGTTTGATGCGGGTTCGTGGTTTTACTCAGGATGATGCTCATATCTTCTGTACAGAAGAGCAAATTCACCGGGAAGTTAGCAATTGCATTAAGATGGTGTATGACGTTTACAGCACTTTTGGTTTTGAAAAGATCATGGTTAAGCTGTCAACCCGCCCGGAAAAGCGCATTGGTACTGAAGAACAATGGAATCAAGCGGAAGAAGCTTTGGCGGCAGCACTACAAGAAAATGGTGTTCAATTTGAATATCAACCAGGTGAAGGTGCCTTCTACGGACCGAAAATTGAATTTACTTTGCATGATTGTTTGGATCGTGCGTGGCAATGTGGTACTGTGCAGCTCGACTTTTCACTACCAGGTCGTTTGAATGCGTCCTACGTAGGTGAAAATAATGAACGTAAGGTTCCTGTAATGATTCACCGTGCGGTTCTGGGTTCACTGGAACGGTTTATCGGTATCCTAACTGAGGAGTATGCGGGTTTCTTCCCAACATGGATTGCTCCACAGCAGATAGTGGTGATGAATATCACCGATAGCCAGGCTGATTATGTACAGGAATTAGTAAAAAAGCTTCAAGATGCTGGCATTCGTGCAAAAGCAGACTTGAGAAACGAGAAGATTGGCTTTAAAATCCGTGAACACACTCTACGTCGTGTTCCCTACATGCTTGTCTGTGGTGAAAAAGAGGTCGAATCAGGGAAAGTTTCCGTTCGTACCCGCCGTGGTAAAGATTTAGGTAGCATTGATGTTAACGAGTTCATCGAAAAACTGCTTGTAGAAATACGCAGTCGTAATCTTCATCAATTGGAGGAATAAGGTATTAAAGGCGGAAAAAGAATTCAAACAGCGCGTCCTAATCGCATTAACGGAGAAATTCGCGCTTCTGAAGTTCGTTTAACAGGTTTAGATGGCGAACAGATTGGCATTGTCAGTCTGAGGGAAGCTCTTGAAAAAGCTGAGGAAGCGGGTGTTGATTTAGTTGAAATCAGCCCGAATGCCGAGCCGCCGGTTTGCCGTATTATGGATTACGGCAAGTTCCTCTATGAGAAGAGTAAGTCGATCAAAGAGCAGAAGAAAAAACAAAAAGTTATTCAGGTTAAGGAAATTAAATTCCGTCCTGGTACAGATGAAGGCGACTATCAGGTCAAACTACGCAACCTGGTTCGTTTTCTGGAAGATGGCGATAAAGCCAAAATCACCCTGCGTTTCCGTGGGCGTGAAATGGCACACCAACAGATTGGTATCGAAATGCTTAACCGCATTCGCGACGATCTGGATGAATTGGCGGTAGTCGAATCCTTCCCTTCGAAGATTGAAGGCCGTCAGATGATAATGGTGCTCGCTCCTAAGAAGAAATAGTTAGGCAATCAAGTAATAAGCTCCAGTCGGTTCATCTGGTTGGGGCTTATTCGCCTGATTAATTCGTTGTAATTCACAATGCGAAGTGGAAATTAAAATGCCAAAGATTAAAACAGTACGCGGCGCCGCTAAACGTTTTAAAAAAACTGCAAGTGGCGGTTTTAAGCGTAAGCGCGCTAACCTTCGTCACATTCTGACTAAGAAATCAACCAAGCGTAAACGTCATTTACGTCCAAAGGGCATGGTCTCCAAAGGTGATCTGGGCCTGGTTGTTGCTTGCTTGCCGTACGCATAAGCAATTTTTAGATTAGAATTCAGAGACGATAGGAGAAGTATATGGCTCGCGTAAAACGTGGTGTTGTCGCCCGTGCACGTCACAAGAAAATTTTAAAGCAAGCGAAAGGTTACTACGGTGCCCGTTCGCGCGTTTACCGTGTTGCCTTCCAGGCAGTAATTAAAGCAGGGCAGTACGCTTACCGTGACCGTCGTCAGCGTAAACGTCAGTTCCGTCAACTGTGGATTGCACGTATCAACGCTGCTGCACGTCAGAATGGTTTGTCTTACAGCCGTTTCATCGATGGTCTGAAAAAAGCCTCTATTGAAATCGACCGTAAGATCCTGGCTGACATCGCTGTGTTTGACAAAGTGGCATTTGCTGCTTTAGTTGAAAAAGCGAAGAGCGCTCTGGCATAAGTTAGGGTAGTAAGAGGGGGGCATGCTCCCTCTTTTACTTTGTTGTCAGATGTAGCTTACGAGAGAGAGTCGTTGTCAAAAAAGAGTTTTACTCTGAGAGAACTAACATTATGTCTTTAGCTTTTTTTCGCATCTTTTTTTACTTTAGCACCTGAATTCAGGGGGCTTTGCGCGTAAGAAAAGAAACGAAAAGTAGCGCCTGAGCCTCCGTTGTGGAGGCTTTTTTGTTTTTATGACAGTAAGGCCGTTAGGCCGAAGGAAGAGGAAAACGATGCCACATCTCGCTGAACTGGTTGCAAACGCAAGAGCAGCCATAGAAGATGCCCAGGATGTTGCTGCGTTGGATTTGGTGCGTGTTGAATATTTAGGCAAAAAAGGCCATTTAACTCTCCAAATGTCATCGCTGCGTGATCTGCCGGTCGAAGAACGTCCAGCAGCAGGGGCGGTTATTAATCAGGTTAAGCAAGAAGTCCAGGAAGCTCTGAATATCCGTAAAGAAAAACTGGAGACTGACCTTTTGAACTTCCGTTTAGCAGCGGAAAAAATTGATGTATCATTGCCGGGTCGCCGTATGGAAAATGGTGGACTACATCCGGTTAACCGCACAATAGAGCGTATTGAGACTTTCTTTGGTGAATTAGGGTTTTCTATAGAATCAGGCCCTGAGATTGAAGATGATTATCATAATTTCGATGCGTTGAATATTCCTGCTCACCATCCTGCACGTGCTGATCATGATACTTTCTGGTTTGATGCCAAACGTCTGTTGCGTACTCAGACTTCAGGTGTTCAGGTTAGAACTATGCACAGTCAACAGCCGCCAATTCGCGTCATTGCACCGGGTCGCGTGTATCGTAATGACTACGATCAGACACACACGCCCATGTTCCATCAGGTAGAAGGTTTGATTATTGATCGTGATATCAGTTTTACCAACCTGAAAGGAACGTTGCACGATTTCCTGACTAACTTTTTTGAAGAAGATTTGCAGGTTCGTTTCCGACCTTCTTACTTTCCATTTACAGAACCTTCGGCGGAAGTTGATGTAATGGGTAAAAACGGCAAATGGCTGGAAGTGTTGGGTTGCGGTATGGTTCATCCTAATGTATTGCATAATGTTGGTCTTGATCCTGAAATTTATTCTGGTTTTGCTTTCGGCATGGGAGTGGAACGCCTGACAATGTTACGTTACGGTGTAACTGATTTGCGTGCGTTCTTCGAAAATGATCTGCGTTTTCTCAAACAGTTTAAATAAGGGCGGGAATATCTCATGAAATTCAGTGAACTCTGGTTACGCGAATGGGTAAATCCAGCCATTAGCAGTGAAACATTATCTGATCAAATTACCATGATAGGTCTGGAAGTTGATGGCGTTGAAGCTGTTGCTGGTCAATTTCATGGTGTGGTTGTCGGTGAAGTTGTTCAATGTGCTCAGCATCCAAATGCAGATAAGCTACGGGTAACAAAAGTGAATGTAGGCGGTGAACGACTGCTGGACATTGTTTGTGGTGCACCAAATTGCCGCTTGGGGTTGAAAGTTGCAGTAGCAACCGTGGGTGCTGTATTACCGGGTGATTTCAAAATCAAGGCGGCAAAACTGCGAGGTGAGCCTTCTGAAGGGATGCTATGTTCTTTTTCTGAACTGGGTATTTCTGAGGATCACGACGGTATTATTGAATTGCCAATTGATGCTCCTTTAGGTGTTGATCTGCGTGAATATCTGAAGCTGGATGATAAGGTCATTGAAATTAGTATTACGCCTAATCGCGCTGATTGCCTAAGTATTATAGGGGTTGCGCGTGATGTGGCGGTCGCTAATAAAATGCCACTATCTGAGCCACAAATTGAGGCAGTAAAACCGACAACAGATGCTATTTTCCCTATTCGTGTTGAAGCAACAGAAGCTTGTCCACGTTACCTTGGACGGGTAATTAAAAACATTAATGTGAAAGCGGCAACACCCCAATGGATGCGTGAAAAATTACGTCGTGGTGGTATCCGTTCCATCGACCCGATTGTCGATGTGACTAACTATGTATTGCTTGAATTAGGCCAACCATTGCATGCGTTTGATTTGGAGCGTTTGAATGGCTCAATCACTGTGCGCATGGCGAAGCAGGATGAAAAATTGGTGCTGCTGGATGGTACAGAAGCCAATCTTTCTACTGATACCCTAGTTATTTCTGATGAAAAACAAGCTGTTGCAATGGCTGGTATTTTTGGCGGTGAACATTCAGGTGTGAATGAAGAAACGCAAAATATTTTACTTGAGTGCGCATTTTTTGCTCCTTTAGCGATTGCTGGCCGTGCTCGTCGTTATGGTTTACACACTGATGCTTCTCATCGTTATGAACGTGGAGTTGATCCTCAGTTACAACACAAAGCAATAGAGAGAACAACTCAATTATTGATTGATATTTGTGGTGGTGAAGCTGGCCCGATTATTGATGTTACTGATGAATCTCAATTGCCTCAATCTGCGACAATCACATTGCGTCGTGAAAAACTGGATCGTTTGATTGGTCACTATATACCTGATGAACAGGTTGGTGACATCCTGACCCACTTAGGTTGCAAAGTCACTATTCAGGAAAATTGTTGGCAAGCGGTTGCACCAAGCTGGCGTTTTGATGTGGAGATTGAAGAAGATTTGGTGGAAGAGGTTGCCCGTATCTACGGTTACAACAATATTCCAGATGTACCGATTCGCGCAGATCTTATCATGAAAAAACATCGTGAAACGGATCTTTCCCTGCAACGTGTTAAAACGGTGCTCGTTGATAGAGGTTATCAAGAAGCGATTACTTATAGCTTTGTTGATCCCAAAATTCAGGCGCTGTTACATCCACAGCAACAAGCGTTGATGCTGCCTAACCCAATTTCAGCGGATATGTCAGCAATGCGTTTATCTCTGCTGACTGGTTTGTTAACAACGGTGGTATATAACCAGAACCGCCAGCAAAACCGTGTGCGCTTGTTTGAAACTGGCTTGCGTTTTGTTCCTGATGAAAATGCCGATCAGGGGATTCGTCAGGAGCTGATGCTAGGGGGGGTTATTACAGGAAATCGCTTTGAAGAGCATTGGTCACTGGAAAAACAGTCCGTTGATTTCTTCGATATGAAAGGCGATTTGGAAGCCGTTCTAGAGTTAACTGGAAAATTATCTACGATTTCTTTTAGAGCAGATGTAAATCCGGCGTTGCACCCAGGTCAAAGCGCCGGGATTTATTTGGAAAATGAATACATCGGATATATTGGTGTGGTTCACCCAGAATTGGAACGCAAACTTGATTTAAATGGCCGCACCGTGGTATTCGAAGTACTCTGGAACAAGCTGGCAAGCCGCGTGGTTCCTGATGCGAAAGAGATTTCACGTTTCCCGTCAAACCGTCGTGATATTGCGATCGTGGTGCCTGAAAATGTTGCTGTAGAAGATGTTTTGGCTGAATGCAAGAAAGTTGGCGTAAATCATATAGTTGGCATAAACTTGTTTGACGTGTATTGTGGTAAAGGTGTAGCAGAGGGTCATAAGAGCCTTGCTATAAGTTTTATCTTGCAGGATACCGCGCGTACACTGGAAGAAGAAGAGATTGCTGCGACGATTAATAAATGTGTTGCAGTGCTGAAACAGCGATTCCAAGCATCCTTGAGGGACTGAACTTATGGCGCTTACTAAAGCTGAAATGTCAGAAAATCTGTTTGAGAAACTGGGAATTAGCAAGCGTGATGCTAAAGATCTGGTTGAATTATTCTTTGAAGAAGTGCGTCGTTCTTTGGAGAATGGTGAGCAGGTAAAATTGTCTGGATTTGGCAACTTTGATTTACGGGATAAAAACCAACGTCCGGGACGTAACCCTAAGACTGGTGAGGACATTCCGATTACAGCTCGCCGAGTAGTGACATTCCGTCCTGGTCAGAAGTTAAAAAGCAGGGTTGAGAAAGCCACACCTAAAGAATAATCAAAAAGGCCGCATCAATAGCGGCCTTTTTCTTAAATGATCCTCCCTCATGAGCTTGATTTACCATGCAATCCACTCATTCTATCGCTGAATTAGTGACTCGTCAGAAAAGACATGATTATCGTTTTCTGGCAATTCTCACGTGTTTATTTTTACTCGTTTTTTTTCTCTCGCTTTGTGCTGGGGAAAATTGGATCTGGCCTAATAAATGGTTTTCTGAAACAGGTCAATTGTTTGTGTGGCAGTTACGTTTTCCTCGTGTATTAGCTGTCGTTGCTGTAGGTGCGAGCCTGACTGTGGCGGGTGCAGTAATGCAGGCACTGTTTGAAAATCCGTTGGCGGAACCTGGGCTATTGGGGGTCAGTAATGGTGCTGGCGTGGTGGTGGTGTTTTTGGTGTTGATGTTTCATGGCATTGCGCCGTTCTGGTTATTAAGTATTGGCGCTGTGCTCGGTGCGCTGACCGTCACAATGATATTGCTGACCTTTTCAAGAAATCGTTATCTGAATAACGCCCGTTTGTTGTTGGTAGGGGTTGCTTTTGGTGTTGCCTCTGGTGCGTTAATGACCTGGATGGTTTATTTTAGTACTAGCCTGGACTTGCGTCAGCTAATGTATTGGATGATGGGGAGTTTTAGTGGAATAGACTGGCGGCATCAATGGTTGGTAGTCGCTTTGTTTCCTTTGATTATTTGGTTGAGCAGACAAGGAAAAGTACTTAATTTTCTTTCACTGGGAGAAACACAGGCCCAACAGCTAGGTATCTCACTTTATTATTGGCGTAATTTATTTGTCTTTGCTGTTGGGTTGTTGGTAGGGTTAAGTGTTGCACTTGCTGGAACAATTAGCTTTATTGGTTTGGTTATTCCACATATTTTGCGTTTATGCGGCCTAACAGATTATAAAACTCTACTGCCTGCCTGTGTTCTATCCGGCGGTTATGGATTATTGCTGGCTGATCTGCTATCTCGTCTTAGCTTGAATAATGCAGAAGTACCGATTGGTGTTGTAACTGCAACATTGGGTGCGCCAGTCTTCATTTGGTTATTATTGAGGGTTAGAGACTGGAGTTAAAAAGTGAATAATGTGCAAGTGACTAATCAGTTGATGGCTCTCAATCAGGTATCAGTACGAAACCGATTAATGCCGCTGACAGCGTTGGTACAACAAGGTGAACAGATACATATCATTGGGCCGAATGGTTCAGGAAAAAGTACACTATTAGCCTGTATGGCCGGTATTTTACCCTATAGTGGTGCAATCGATTTGCAACAAAAGTGCCTTAGTCAATATAGTCACTGCCAATTAGCACGCTACAGAGCATGGCTTAGCCAGCAAATTTCTTCTGTGCCAATAATGCCGGTTTTTCAATATTTGCAACTGCATTTAGCAGCTCATCTTGTTAATTGTGACGGTGTGTTGTCAGAACTCTGTTCCTTTTTTAAGTTGGGAAAGTTTCTAGAGACACCTGTAGGCAATCTATCTGGTGGTGAATGGCAAAGGGTGCGATTAACCGGAGTTTTTTTACAAGTCTGGCCATCAATCAATTTGGAAGGCAAATTATTGCTCTTGGATGAGCCTACGAATAATCTTGATATCACTCAGGTCGCGGCACTTGATCTGTTGATAAAGAAATTCTGTGAACTCGGTGGAACCGTAGTCATGAGTGGTCATGATCTCAATCATAGCTATGATAAAGCTGATCGGATCTGGTTGCTTGCTGATGGATCACTGGTTGCGAATGGAAAGCCGGATGAGGTAATGAAAGAAAATACGCTCTCCAGAGTTTTTGCCGCTGATATCAAATGCGTGCCAGAAAAGACAGATAAATATTGGCGGGTTTTCTTACCATAATTACAGTCCAGGCTTATGTATGTGCCTGCCGTGAATCTGTACGTATCGTGGATCGATAGTAATTTCCACTTAATTTGCTAAATCATACCTGTGTTTACGATTCGTTCAAATATAGTCATCTAATATATCGTTATATTATGAATGAATTGGACTGTGTTTTATGGATAGCTTTCTTCCATTTTCTCGTCCTGCAATCGGTGATGAAGAAATTCAGGCAGTAGAGAAGGTTCTTCGTTCGGGGTGGATTACAACAGGCCCGCAAAATCATCAATTGGAACAGGACTTTTGCCGCATGTTTGGTTGCAAACATGCGGTTGCTTTGGCCTCGGCAACGGCGGGTATGCATCTGACACTAATGGCACTGGGAATTGGCCCTGGTGACGAAGTGATTACACCGTCTCAAACTTGGGTTTCCACAATAAATATGATCTGCTTGCTTGGTGCTGAACCAATCATGATTGATGTTGATCGTCATACTTTAATGGTCGACGCGCAGACAGTGAAAAAAGCGATTACTTCCAGAACCAAAGCGATTATTCCGGTTCACTATGCCGGTGCGCCTTGTGATTTAGATATATTGCGTGGAATTGCTCAGGAGGCGGGTATTCCCTTGATTGAAGACGCCGCTCATGCATTAGGAACCCGTTATAAGAATGAATGGATTGGTGAGCATGGCACAGCGATTTTCTCTTTTCATGCCATAAAAAATGCCACTTGTGCAGAAGGGGGGTTAATTGCTACTGATAACAATGAACTTGTTGAACGAATTCGATGTCTAAAGTTTCATGGATTGGGTATTGATGCTTTTGATCGTCAGATTCAAGGCAGGAGACCACAGGCGGAAGTTGTAGAACCGGGTTACAAATATAATTTATCTGATATTCACGCTGCGATTGCTGTTGTGCAATTAAGTAAATTGGAATCAATGAATATTCGCCGTCGGCAAATTGTCGCCCGTTATTCAACGGCATTAAAAGATTCGCCTTTGCAGATGTTAAGTGTGCCCGATTATGAGCATATTCATGCACATCATCTATTTATGGTGCGGGTTAATAAGGATGTTTGTGGCATTGATCGCGACACATTAATGGAACGTTTGAAAAACAAGAATATTGGCACAGGTTTGCATTTCAGAGCTGCACATACACAAAAATATTATCGGGATCGGTATCCGCAGTTGTCATTACCTGAATCAGAATGGAATTCAGTAACACTCTGTTCATTGCCACTCTTTCCTGATATGAGTGATGATGATGTAGATCGTGTCACTGATGCTTTACAAGAAATTATTTCGGAGCACAGATAAGTGTCATTTGAACAAATTAAAAAAGTTTCTGTTGTTATTCCAATTTATAACGAAGAAGAAAGTTTGCCTCTTTTATTGGAAAGAACCTTAGCAGCCTGTAAACAATTGACTCAGGAATATGAGCTTATTCTTGTCGATGATGGTAGTAGTGATAAATCTGCGGAAATTCTGATTCAGGCCGCGGAACAACCTGAAAATCATATTATCGCAATTTTACTTAATCGTAATTATGGTCAGCATTCAGCGATTATGGCGGGGTTTAATCAGGTCAATGGTGATTTAATTATTACGCTTGATGCTGATTTACAGAATCCGCCAGAAGAGATCCCCCGTCTTGTGAAAACAGCTGAACAAGGTTATGACGTTGTGGGTACTCGCCGAGCTAATCGGCAGGATTCTCTGTTCCGTAAAACAGCTTCAAAAATCATCAATGCGATGATTACTAAGGCAACAGGCCGTTCTATGGGCGATTATGGCTGTATGCTCCGTGCCTATCGTCGCCATATTGTTGAAGCCATGTTGCAGTGCCATGAGCGCAGCACCTTTATTCCTATTCTGGCAAACACTTTTGCCCGTAAAACCATTGAGATTGATGTCGCTCATGCAGAGCGTGAATTTGGTGATTCCAAATATAGCTTCATGAAGCTGATTAATCTGATGTATGACTTGCTAACCTGCCTGACAACAGCACCTTTGCGTTTACTGAGTGTGGTAGGAAGCGTGATTGCAGTTTCTGGTTTTTTGCTGGCTGTATTATTGATGGTTTTACGTCTGATTTTCGGTGCCATATGGGCAGCAGAAGGGGTATTTACCCTGTTTGCTCTCCTTTTCATATTTATTGGCGCGCAGTTCGTCGCGATGGGCTTATTAGGTGAATACATAGGCCGTATCTATAACGATGTTCGTGCACGCCCACGTTATTTTATTCAAAAAGTGGTCGGAGATAACAAGACCAACGACAACCAGGAAGAGTACTAAATGAAAGCAATTGTATTTGCCTATCATGATATCGGCTGTGTCGGGATCAATGCTTTAACCAAAGCTGGTTTTGATATTCAGGCGGTATTTACCCATACAGATGATCCTAATGAAAACCATTTTTTCTCTTCTGTTGCCCGTTTAAGTGCAGATTTGGCGCTGCCGGTTTTTGCGCCAGAAAATGTTAATCATCCTCTTTGGATTGAACGTATCCGGGAACTGAAACCTGATGTGATTTTCTCTTTTTATTACCGAGATATGTTGAGTGAAGATATTTTATCGCTGGCGAGTACAGGTGCATTCAATCTGCACGGTTCACTGTTGCCAAAATACCGTGGTCGTGCCCCGATTAACTGGGCGATTTTGAATGGTGAAGTGGAAACAGGTGTAACCCTGCATAAAATGGTGTTGAAACCTGATGCAGGGGATATTATTGCTCAGTATAAGGTTGCTATTGCAGAGACAGATACCGCGTTGACTTTGCACGGTAAAATTCGTGAAGCAGCGGAAAAACTGTTTGATCAAGTATTACCCCAGATCAAAGCGGGAATTTATCCTGCCATACCTCAAGATGAAAGTCAGGCAACTTACTTTGGGCGTCGTACTGCCGTGGATGGTGAGATTGACTGGCACAAATCAGCTACTGAAATTAACAATCTTGTCAGGGCAGTAACTGAGCCATATCCTGGGGCATTTACTTTCTTAGGTGAGCGTAAGATTACTATCTGGCGTGCCTGCCCGTTGAATGAGACGCATGACAAACAGCCGGGAACAGTATTATCGGTAGATCCGTTAATTATTGCCTGTGGAAAAGGCACGTTAGAAATTATCAATGGGCAAAGTGAATCGGGTTTGTATGTTCAGGGCCACCGCCTGGCAGTAGATATGAGCATGGTGACTGATGTACGTGTTGGCCCAAAGGCAACTACTCAAATTAACCACCGGAAACGTGTATTAATTCTCGGTGTGAATGGCTTCATCGGTAATCATCTAACAGAACGTCTATTACGTGATGGCAACTATGATATTTATGGTATGGATATCGGTTCTTCCGCCATTGAGCGTTTTATTAGTAATCCGCGTTTTCACTTCATTGAAGGTGATATCAATATCCATACTGAATGGATCGAATATCACATTAAAAAGTGTGATGTCGTTTTGCCATTGGTAGCCATTGCGACTCCAATTGAATATACCCGTAATCCGCTGCGTGTATTTGAATTGGATTTTGAAGAGAATCTAAAGATTGTCCGTTATTGCGTTAAATACAATAAACGAATTATATTCCCGTCCACATCAGAAGTTTATGGAATGTGTGATGATAAAGAATTTGATGAAGATGACTCTCGTCTGATTGTTGGTCCAATCAATAAACAGCGTTGGATCTATTCTGTATCTAAGCAATTGTTAGATCGTGTTATCTGGGCATATGGCGAGAAAGAAGGACTCAAATTCACACTATTTCGTCCATTTAACTGGATGGGGCCACGTTTGGATAATTTGAACTCCGCACGTATTGGCAGTTCCAGAGCGATCACACAATTAATATTGAACTTAGTTGAAGGTTCACCGATCAAACTAGTAGACGGTGGCGAACAGAAACGCTGTTTTACTGATATTAATGATGGTATTGAGGCGCTGTTTCGTATTATTGAAAACCGAGAGGGGCTATGTGACGGTCAAATTATCAATATTGGTAATCCAACTAATGAAGCCAGTATTCGCCAATTGGCAGAAATATTACTTGATAGCTTTGAAGACCATGAATTGAGAGATCATTTTCCTCCATTTGCTGGATTTAAAAAGGTTGAAAGTGGCAGTTACTACGGTAAAGGTTATCAGGATGTTGAACACCGTAAGCCAAGTATTAAAAATGCGGAGCGGTTACTAGGTTGGAAACCAACCATTGACATGAAACAGACGATAAATGAAACACTGGATTTCTTCTTGCGTGGCGCCGTGGAAGAATTAGGGAAAAATTAATGAAACAAATTGGCTTGAGAGTTGATGTGGATACTTATCGAGGAACCGTTGAAGGAGTACCGAAGCTGCTCAAAATTTTGGCAAAACATCAGATTCAGGCCAGTTTTTTCTTTAGTGTTGGGCCGGATAATATGGGGCGCCATTTGTGGCGTCTTTTACGGCCAAAATTCTTATGGAAAATGTTGAGGTCAAATGCAGCATCTCTGTATGGTCTTGATATTTTACTGGCGGGGACTGCATGGCCGGGTAAGAAGATTGCTAAAGATTTAGGCTACTTGATGAAACAAACGCTGAATGCAGGCCATGAAGTGGGTCTGCATGCCTGGGATCATCAGCGTTGGCAGGCGAAAGTTGGCCGTTGGTCTGAAGCTCAGTTAACAGAGCAGGTTAAATTGGGCGTGGATGCATTGGTACAGGCAATTGGTCAACGGGTAACGTGTTCTGCTGTTGCGGGTTGGCGGGCTGATGAACGCGTACTCGCGGTAAAGCAACAGTTTGGTTTTGATTACAACAGCGATTGTCGGGGAACTCATCCATTCAGGCCCATCTTGCCTGATGGTACTCTTGGTACCGTGCAAATTCCGGTGACGTTGCCAACTTATGACGAAGTGATAGGCATTCAGGTTAAAGATGAAGATTTTAACCAGTTTATCTTGGATAAGATGAAAAACAGCCAGGGAGTTCCGGTATATACCATCCATACGGAAGTTGAAGGGATGTCCAAGTCCACAGAGTTTGCAACACTGTTGGAAATGGTTCATCAGGAAAACATACAATTTTGTGCATTGAGCCATCTACTACCTGAAAATATACAAAGACTACCTGTCGGGAGAATTGTTCGTTCTGAATTTCCCGGTAGAGAAGGGTGGTTAGGATGCCAACAAGAGGCTTAACTTATCTATGTTGAATAACCGGGCGTGTAAGGTTGGGGCCTTTTTGATGGCTCTTTTTTTTGTCCTTACCTATTTATTACCCCTGAATGGCCGCCTATTATGGCAGCCTGATGAAACTCGTTATGCAGAAATCAGTCGTGAAATGCTGCAACGAGGAGACTGGATTGTTCCGTATTTGCTGGATATTCGTTATTTTGAAAAGCCTGTAGCGGGTTATTGGATCAATAATATTAGCCAATGGATTTTTGGTGATAATAATTTTGCTGTCCGTTTTGGATCGGTTTTCTGTATTTTTATCAGCGCAATTTTATTATATCGACTTGCTATGATGATGTGGCATAACCGGCATATTGCTTTTGCCACTAGCCTTATCTACATCTCAATGTTTCTGGTATTTGCCATTGGCACTTATAGCGTACTCGATCCGATGTTTTCTTTGTGGGTAACGGCTGCCATGATGTGTAGCTTCTGGGGGCTAAAAACAGACTGTACCAGACGGCGGATAATGGCATATTTGGTGCTCGGTTTGTGCTGTGGTATGGGTTTTATGACTAAAGGGTTTCTGGCATTGGCTGTTCCGGTCATTGTGATGTTGCCCATTGTCATTTATCAGAAGCGGGTCCTGCAAATAGTCTGCTTTGGCCCACTTGCCATTATTTCGGCGATAGCAATCAGTTTACCGTGGGTGATTGCAATTGCCCTACGTGAGCCTGATTATTGGCACTATTTCTTCTGGGTTGAACATATTAAGCGTTTTTCTTCCGATGATGCACAGCATATTGCACCGTTCTGGTATTACATACCCATTCTTATTCTTGGTGTGATCCCGTGGTTGGGATTATTACCTGGGGCAGTGATGAAAAGTTGGAAAGAAAGAAAATCCAATCCTGAAATGTTTTTTCTACTTTGCTGGTTTGTCGTGCCATTGTTATTTTTCAGTATTGCGAAGGGAAAATTGCCAACTTATATCCTGCCCTGTATGGCGCCATTGGCAATGATGATGGCTAAATTTGGTGCCGATTGCGTTAAAAATGGCAAGATGGAGTTACTTAAGATCAATGGAATGGTTAACGTATTTCTTGGTCTGCTGGCGGTAATAGTTCTGTTTGCTATGGAAGTAGTGACAAAACACGCTTTATATCAGCCATCAGAATGGCTTAAATGGGTTTTAGCGATTGTTGCTTTTGGTATTTGGGGAATTATCGGTTATCTGTGTTTTGCGTTGAATGGGAAATACTGGTTATTGGCGGCATTTTGCTCCATTGTTGTCAGTTTAGTGATAGGTCATGCTTTGCCTGAAAATACCGTTAATTCCAAATTACCGCAGAACTTTATTAAGTTACACCATCAGGAACTTGCAGGCAGTCGCTATATCCTGTCGGAAAGTGTTGGTCTTGCGACCAGTGTCGCTTGGGAGATGAAGCGTAGTGATATTTATATGTTTGAACGTTGGGGAGAACTGGAATATGGGTTGAATTATCCAGATAGACGATATCGATATATCAGCTATAAAGATTTTCCGCAATGGTTAGCGAAAGCACGTAAAGAAGGGCGGGTATCAGTACTCTTTCATTTATATAAAGATGAAAAATTACCTGATTTGCCAAAGGCAGATCAAATTAGTCGCAATTATCGCTTTGCTATTTTGGTTTATGAGAAGCAACCATGATAAGTTTCTCTTTATTGTTGCTGATTAGCTTGCTGACATGTGCTGGTCAGTTATGTCAGAAGCAGGCTGTGATGTGTTGGCGCAGTGATGTTTATCAGCGGGCATCTGCGCTGAAATGGTTAATAGGGGCTGTGATTCTATTGGCTGTTGGCATGTTATTTTGGCTTCGTTTATTACAGATATTGCCGTTAGGAATTGCTTATCCAATGTTGAGTATAAATTTTATTATGGTCACTTTGGCGGGGAAATTTTTCTATCAGGAAAAAGCGGGCATAAAACATTGGAGTGGGGTTGTGTTTATCATGTTGGGAATTTTGCTGATGAGCTTGAATGAATGAAAGGTTATATTTGGGGATTAATTAGTGTATTACTGGTGACAATAGCCCAGTTATTACTGAAATGGGGTGTTGTCAATTTGCCAGCGTTGAATCTTGGTTTGCATTGGTTTGATATTGAGTGGCTATGGAGTCATCGCCATTCTCTGGTGGCGGTAATGGCTGGTCTGGCTGGATATCTATTATCTATGTTGTGTTGGTTATTTACGCTAAAATATTTACCATTAAATAAAGCTTATCCATTAATAAGCTTAAGTTATGTCTTTGTCTATTTAATGGTGGCTTTATTGCCTTGGTTTAATGAAACCATCACATTATTGAAAACTGCGGGCGTGATTTTTATTTTGTATGGTGTCTGGTTGATTAGCCGTCCAGAATGAAGAAGGAAATAACTATTTAACTGTTTTACTTAAAGTACAGACTTGTTTTTTTATTGAGTTCTGGATAGAGTCACCTTGCTTTGCTGATTTTATGAGGAGGGGTTAATGATAATAAGAATAAAAGAGTTACTCTTATTGTTCAGTCTGTTACTTATTGGCTGTTCCAGTCATGCCCCCAGGACTCCGGCTCCTGTGTTAAAGACGGCGCTTTCTGATCCAATCATGGTGATTGCTCAGCTTAAGGAGCAGCTTAATCAATGGCGTGGTACACCATATCATTATGGTGGAATGGATCGCCGGGGGGTAGATTGTTCTGGTTTTGTTTACCGTACTTTCAGTGATCGGTTTGATATTCAATTACCTCGTACTACCGGTGGGCAAATAAAATTAGGGACCCGTATTGATAAAAGCGATTTAATGCCGGGTGATTTGGTCTTTTTCAGAACAGCTAGTGGCGAACATGGGTTACATGTTGGCATTTATGACGCCAATAACCAGTTTATTCATGCATCAACCCATAAAGGTGTTACTCGTTCATCTATGAATAATGTTTACTGGAAGAAAGCTTTTTGGCAAGCCCGGAGAATTTAAGTCCGTTTTTATCCGCGAATTGTAAAAATTATTCTTATTAAGATAGCATTTTTATTTAAATCTCAGTAATTATTATCAGTAATTCTAATTTTATTAATTGCATTTTAACCATCTAAAACAATAATTATTTTATGACAGTAAATAAATTATCCATATTGCATTTAACTTGGTCAGGTAATATCTGATTTTGTTTTAAGGTATATTAGTTAAAAAAGTTTAAAAATAAATAACCAGTTCCTTAATATACAATGAGCTGGTTATAATGTTTATTATTTTGTTATTTATAGTGTGCCGCTATTATAATTTTTAGGGATGCGTAATTTATTTATTTATTTATTTATTTATTTATTTATTTATTTATTTATTTATTTATTTATTTATTTATTTATTGTATGAATTACTGGATTAATGTTTTTATAGTTTATAACTATATTTTTAAATGTAGCAATATATTATTTGCATATTTTCAATAAATTTTTTTTCAGAAATAAAATCTTATTTTATGACGGAAAACTTAAACATTATTTATTAAATCGACTTGTTTTTATGAGTTGTGTTTTTATTTGCCAGATTAGACTAATAGGTGTATTTTCATGAGGATTATACCCGTTATCTTTCAAGTTGCCTCTTTGTTGGCTGCACTCACTCACCCCGGTCACATAGTTATCTATGCTCCCGGGGATTCGCTCCCTTGCCGCCGCGATGCATCTCGAAATCCATAGGGTATAGATCAGTTGCTATATTTCAGCATCTTTTTTGCCAAAGGGGAATACATCGTGAAATATTAACAATTAACCTATGAAGAACAATATTAGATTTATATTTTAAAGAAAAAAGTAAGAACATAATAATCTGATATTAATAATGGCTAATCAGGGATTTATTTATTTTATTTTAAAACAGTTTTACATTCTCGCACCATAAATATGATTGATTAGCCAAATAATTTTTATCTTCCATAAATTAATTATACTTTGGCGAAGAGAATAGACCTAATAACTTAAATCATATCAAGAGGAAAACTGATGACAGATAAACAACCTTATTTTCCAGAAATAAAATATTCTCCGTGGGGACCTAATGATGCCCCATTATTTATCATCCTTGGGCAATCAAATAGTTATGGTCATGGAACACAATTACCACAAGATGAAGAAATTACACAAGGTTTAAAAAACGTATTCACATTATCTCTGCCAGAAGTTTACAGCGTTGACTTTCCCGCAATCAACTGGACAGGGCTGACTAGCTTTGGTAATGCCAATATTGGTGCTCCTGTTGGTTTACTTCGTGGCAATCAAAATCACTCCGTCAATGCTGCCAACCGTTTTGCTAAACTTTGGCAAGACCATATAAATCAGGGGAATGCGCTTAATTTGCCTGATCTTTATGTCATTTTGATGGGCTGGGGTGGTCAGGGTATGTATCTGGATAATCCACCAGATAATCGTTGGGCGCCTGAGCGTGATCCCTGCGATGTGGAATCACTCTATCCCCGCGCGGTCAGAACTTTGCGCATGGCAGTCGAATCACTGTGTAAGCTAGGCAAAAATCCTCGCATTTTGGCTGTCCATTGGAACCAATGGGAAGCAGAAACCGAAAGTTTATTGGCGGCACAGATATCAGAGTGGAATTTTACCCGTATCATTACTGGTATCAGTGATGCTTTGGGTTCTCGCAGTATACCGTGGAGATTGTATTATCCACTTTCAGTTGCGTTTGATCCCATCAACACCCGCTATGTGCTCAAGGCAATCAATAATGTTATCGCTGATGATCCCCAATATCGAACGCTAATTGATGCACGGAATTCACCCGACTATACCGGAAAGGCGACTGAGTTTGGTGTTTTTCTACCTGATAGTCTTCATTATGATGGCAAAGCCCAGACATGGTTTGCCCAACGGGAATGGGAGTTGATTTTATCTGGTTATAAGGGGGTTGAACTGCCATAGGATTAAATAGGATTAACCATCCAAGAGATACCAAGATGGCGGCTAGAGCCGTCATCTTATCGGTAGGAATAATATATCCTTGAGTATCTATGTATGCCTTTTCGGCATACATATGGATAAACGTCTATTTTGTATGCCATAATGGCACCATGTTTATATGGACTAAAAATGCAGATGAAATCATGGCTACTAATACAGAACGTAAAGAGACCCGTTTAGTTGCAAGAACTTCCATAGAGATTCAAGAGATCATACAAAGGGCGGCTGATTACTCCGGCGCAACACTTTCACAGTTTCTTATTGAATCGGCAATGGAGAGAGCGCGTAACGTGATTGAACGAACTGAAACCTTACATCTTTCGATAGAGGGGGCTGATGCTTTGCTGGCAGCTTTGGAAAACCCGCCAAAAGCAAATGCTAAACTACTTAAAGCCGCAAAGCACTATAAGGATACAGTGAATGTCGGTAATCATTAAAGAAATCACCCAGCAACATGGTCGTAAAGCGTTTGATTGTGGTGTCAGTGAATTAAATAAGTTCTTACAACAGCAAGCTCGGCAGAAAACCGTAAAGCATATTTCAAAAACTTATGTGGCCTGCCGAGATTCCGTGCCCACGATTATAATCGGATATCACACACTTACCGGATATTCGGTGACAACTCCGCTTGCCTATAGGGATTACAAAAAATATCCTCATCCACTTAGTGCGGTAAAATTGGCCCGACTTGCTGTGGATTGTTCACATCAGGGGCAAAGGATAGGTGAACAGCTATTGATTGATGCCATTTATCGGACAGTGTTGGTCGCACAGCAAGTTTCAGCGATTGGGCTGTTTGTTGATCCTATGACCTCAGAAGTTATTCCGTTTTATCAGCAATATGGATTTTTGCCAGCCGATCCTAACGATAATTCACGTCTCGAAATGTGGCTACCCATCAAAACTTGTATAGAAGTCACGAGTACCTTCAAAATAAGTCAGAATTGCCGCCTATCATGCTGACGGCAATCTTTGGCGAGTTATACCCGTCATCTTTCAAGCTGCCTCTTTGTTGGCTGCACTCACTCACCTCGGCCACATCGTTATCTATGCTCCCGGGGATTCGTTCCCTTGCCGTCGCGATGCAACTTGAAATCCATAGGGTATATTGAAGTGTTATTGCCAACTGACAGTAATTTCTCCGGTTTGACCTGCTATCGGCATAACGTTACCGTTTCCAACCTTTAAGGCGAAAAGGAACTGTTGTGCCGGGCTTCTCTTATTAAATGCGTCTGTCGACATTCTTCGTGTGCGTGATATATCTATGCAACTGCTGGTATCTCCCTGACAAAGATAAACCGATAAATTCTGAGGCCATCCAACAACATTCCAAGTCCAAGATACATTGTTAATCTTTCCTGTTGCAGGAGGAGAACCGACAATAGGAACGTTAACAGTTTCTAAGAAATTTTTAGAATATAGTGTGGGCAAAACAACTGAAGAGTGATAGCTGCCACTTGCCGCAGGTACTGTCTGTGAGAATATAGTTAACAATAAAGCGCCACCAATACCAAATATTTTTTTTAATTTCATAGCCATTACCCCAATACCTGATAATTTTCTATTGCGAGAACTTAGATATACATTTTGATCTCGCGCCGTGTATCTCCTGAATTTTTATAAAAGCATGTACGCAATACCAAAGTAGGCAGGAGTAATTTGGGTGGATTAACACCAAAAAGCAATGGGGAATTTGAATTTATGTTAAGTTAATCTAATATATTTTGCTATTCGATGCTTTTGCCAGTCACTTAGACCGTAATCTTTTACAACAGGATTTCCCCATGATATAAAACCTGCTAAACAATCAAGTGGAGTCAGCGATACGTTTAATGGATGTTAAAAACGATGAATAAATTAGACATGACAATCACCACTTCCCCATGTCAGGAAGCCCTGATTTACATGGAAAATATTTGTCGATCTTATCGTATGGGGAAAAAATATTACCCAGTACTTGATGAAATATCATTCACCATCATGCGCGGACAAAGTTGTGCTATTGTCGGTGCTTCCGGTTCGGGTAAAAGTACTTTACTCAATATTCTTGGTTTACTGGATCAACCCTCTTCTGGATATTTTCAGTTTAGTGGCGTTAATATAACAAATGTTACTCCTAATGAACGGGCGAGAATAAGAAATCAGGAAATTGGTTTCGTGTTTCAGAGTTTTAATTTACTTCCCAGAATGCAGGCGTTGGATAATGTAGCGCTACCATTGTTATATCGTGGATATTCTCGTTCTCTAGCTCGGCAGGAAGCGAAATACCAGCTTGAGTTGGTTGGTCTGGCGGGTCGTATTTACCATCGTCCGGCTGATCTCTCCGGGGGACAGCGGCAACGTGTTGCCATTGCCAGAGCCTTGGTTGGTAAGCCTTCTTTGATTCTGGCAGATGAGCCGACAGGCAATCTCGATAGTGCTACAGCACGTGATATTATGGCACTTCTTCTGTCATTGAACCGTGAGCAAGGCGTTACGCTCGTCATGGTTACACATGATGAAGCCATAGCCAAAAATATGCAGCGCTGCCTCTATGTTAATGGTGGGCGGCTTTCCGAAACTGATCTGTGGCTGGATAGCCTCGATGCTTAATGTGAATTCTGGTCGCTACGGTTTTTCCTTCGCGCAGGCCCTGTGTGAATCACTGGGTAGTCTGCGTCTGCTAGGAAGGCGCTCCTTGCTTGCTTTGCTTGGTATTGCAGTTGGGTGTGCTTCTGTCATTGCACTTTTAAACATCGGTCATAATGCTGTTAATGAAGCTATCAGCACTTTTAAAAGTATGGGAAGCAATATTTTAGTTGCTCATTTCAGTTTTACTCCAGGTACCGATGTCAAACCCGCGCCATCTACGCTGGATACTCAGGCGCTGACTCGTACAATACCGACTATCACACATGCTGCGCCCCTCACATTGCACTCAACCCGTATACGCTTTCAAGGACAAGGGATCGATACGAATATTACCGGTACATCCTCTGATCTGGCTGCGGTGTTGGATTTACAAATCGAGCAGGGGCGTTTTCTATCGGACTATGATCGCCAAACGACCTATGCCGTGCTCGGAGCGAATATTGCCAAACAATTAAAAGTCGCTAATCAACCTATTCGGATAGGTAATCAATTGCAGATTGGGGAATATCTGTTTGAAGTGATAGGAATTCTCGCTGTTCAGGGACCGAACCCTTTACTCCCCGGTTCTATTGATGATTCCGTCATACTGCCTATCGAAGCAATGCGGCGGTTGCGGCCTGCGCCAGAAATTGGAAGCGTTATTGCCAGAGCACGTGACACAACAACGCTAAACAGTGACGCGGTGTCGTTACGTGACTATCTTGTCTCATTATCAAAAGGTCGTCAGGTTGAAGTTGATATCCCGAAACAATTGCTTGATGGATTGACGCGTCAGGCAAGAACATTTTCCTATTTGCTCGCGGGCTTAGGGGGAATTTCGTTGCTGGTGGGAGGTGTGGGCGTGATGAATGTCATGCTGATGAATGTTTCGGAACGTAGGCGTGAAATTGGTGTTCGTATGGCTTTGGGAGCTCGGCCTATGGATATTGGTATACTGTTTATGTTGGAGGCTGCCATTCTGGCAATTGCTGGTGCAATGGTTGGTTCATTATTGGGGGTAGTGGCGGGATACCTATTTGTAAAATTTTCGGGTTGGGTATTTACGTTATCCCTATTCTCTTTGCCTCTGGGTATTGCTAGTTCATTAGTGATTGGTCTATTTTTCGGTATCAATCCGGCATTAGCGGCTGCCAGATTACAACCTGTAGAGGCACTTCGTGATGATTAGCCAAGTTTTTCAACGTGCTATTGGCATCATCATTGCCTTGATAATAGTTGCATCTGTCAAACCAGCGTTAGCGGAGCCGTTGAATCCATCACAGGCAACCATGCCTGCAACGGATACAATTTCGCTTAATCAGAAAACTATTGGTCTGACACTCAGCGATGCAATCTATTTAGGGTTACGAAATAATCGTTCGATTCGCAGTGCTTATCTGGATCGAATTGCACAGAAATTCGATTTACGCGTTGCTGAAGATCGTTTTACGCCAAAATTACTGATTAATAGCCGTTATATTGCTGCTCGTAATCAAAGCGAACGCTATCGCCAGAGCGAGATTACACCCACATCTACGCTGCTTGGAGAATATGGTACTCGATTCAGTCTATCTTGGACGAATCGGACGACATGGGCAGACAATGCAGGTCGTAGCCGTAATGATGGTGTTTCATTCTCAGTTATTCAGCCTTTGTTGCGTGGTGCCGGCAAAGATGTGGCCACAGCACCTGTACGTCTTGCTCAATTGATGGAGCAAACAAATCGTTTGAACCTAAAAGCGACGGTATCCCAGACTATCACGCAAGTTATTATGGCTTATCGTGGATTGTTGCGTGCTCAAGAACAATTACAAATCGCACGTGATGCTCTTGAACGTTCGCGTCAACTGCTGGAGGTTAACAAGGCTATGATTTCCGCAGGCAGAATGGCAGCTTTTGAGATTGTCCAGACGGAGGCTGATGTTGCAATGCAGGAGCTGGCTGCGGAGGAAGCGGCTAATCAATTGGATACCAGTCGTTTAGAATTGCTGCGATTGCTCGCCTTAGACTTACAAACTCAGGTAAAGGCTACTGACAGATTGGAAGCTAAGCGCGTAGATATTAACCTGCTCCAAGCGCAACATTTGGCACAAGAGCAACAGCCATCGTATCTCACTCAATTGATTACGGCGGAGCAGGCTGCAATTAACCTGACCGTTGCCCGTAACGAACGTTTATGGGATGTCTCTTTAGTGGGTGGTGCTAGTCAGGTACGTGATCGAACAGGATCAAACCGTTCTCGTAATTGGGAAAATTACGCCGGTGTTCAGGTAGAGATACCCATTGGCGATTTGAGTCAGCGCCAGGCGGAAGTGCGGGCGCGGGTTGATGTTCAGAACCAGGACATTCGTCTTGCTGAGGCGAAACAGTCACTAGAACGTAATGTGGGTAATGCGGTACGCGATATTGGTACGCGTTGGCGTCAATATGAGATCGCCCAGCGTGCCAGGGATCTATCTCTGCGCAAGCTGGAGATTGAACGTGAAAAATTGACGGTGGGCCGCTCCAGTAACTTTCAAGTCTTGAGTTTTGAAACCGATTTGCGTAATGCAGAGAATGTTCGTCTCAATGCGTTGATCACTTACTTAAATGCACAAGCGGAGTTGGACGAAACGTTGGGTACTACGTTAGGGAGTTGGGATATTGCACTTAATGACTAAGATCAGGGGACTTGCCCGTTTCAGATATAAGACTCGTTGGCTCGTGACACTTGCTGTTGCATTAGTCATTGGGGCTACCATTGCTTATGTTTTGTTTTCTTCTTCAATTGATACATCATCACCGCAACGGTGGGTGCATGTTGAACCTCAACGACTCGAAAATCGTCTTGGGTTAGTTGGCCGTATTCAGGCGGCAACCAGTTTGACGATTGCCGCGCCATTTGATGGTGTTATTGCTGAAGTGATGGTAACTGAAGGCCAGCGCGTTAAGCGTGGGCAACCCCTGTTGAGCCTTGATACGACACAATTGGACATTCAGTTGCGGCAGGCGCTCACGGAACTGTTGAAAGCCCAAAAAACCGTACAAGATTTGGTGGGGTGGGAGAACAGTCAGGATGTCGCTAGGGTACGTAGAGCTTTAACGAATGCTCAGTTAAGTTTGAGCGATACCGAACGTAAGCTAACCGATACCCGGGCTTTGTTCGAGCGTGGCATTGTTCCCCGTATGGAGGTTGATACACTGGAGCAGCAGGTCAGAGTTCAACAGCTCGATCTTGCCGCCGCTAAGGCGGAACTGAGTGTTGCTCTCGATAAAGGCACAGGGGAGAATCGCCAGATTGCTGATATGGAATTAGCTAATGCTCAATCGCGTTATCAGGCGCTTCAGATCCAGCAAGCCCAACGTGAATTGGTTTCTCCTTTTGATGGCATTGTTATTCGCCCTCAGGTACCGGAATCAGATAAGGGGGTATTTATTCAAAAGGGGACACGTGTCACTCAGGGAACACCTCTGTTAGGGGTAATCAATTTGGAGCAAATCCAGGCGGTAGCGCGTATTGAAGAGGCTGACCTTTATCAGGTGTATGAAGGAATGCCGGTTGAGATCACTGGGGATGGTTTTGCCGGGCTATCTCTACGGGGGCAAATTAAGACAATTGGTGTACAAGGGAGTTCAAAGGAGATGCAGGGAGCGGGTGTAACCTATGATCTATTAGTGGCAATTGATCCTCTTACTCCCGAACAGCGGCAGCGTATCCGGCTGAGTATGAGTGCGAAACTGGCTATTGTCACCTATCGCAATGAACGTGGATTGGCCTTGCCAGCCGAGGCATTACATACCGGCCCTGATGGACGAACTTTCGTCACTTATCGCCGTGAATTAAACGCACAAACCCAGCAGATTGTCGTGACACCGGGGCATGCCGTTCTTCAAGGTGTGGAGGTGATCGGGTTGGAGGCAGGCTATGTTGAAGTTCCTGCGCGGAAATAACTGACGCAACCTCATTGATTTTTTGCGACACCCTCGCATTGAGCGAGGGTTTACGGCAGTTTTTGCTAATTTTGGTGCAATATCTCACCGTGAAAATGCGTATATTGGAAGTTCATTTGCAGTCATATTTAAATTTTTCGTGTCTGCAATGACATTCGACAATAGCGCCAGATCAGATGCCACATGTTCAATATTATTTACTGCAACTAATTTGCTGTTATATATGAAGCGGAAATTTCCTTTATTTTGATCAATCTGTAATGTCATTATTTCTCCGACAATTGCATGTTCCTGTATGGCATTTTTGTTCGTTAGATCTTCACTGTAACCAGAGATGACAGAAATACCAATCGGCCACGGACGGTTGTTATGTAATAGATTGATTGCGCGTAATACTGGCTGTCTGGAGACCATATCGCGGGGATAAACTCTATGTTGTTCAAGCAATTGCTGTTCAGACGATATTGAATTTAAAATCTCTGTAAGACGTTGTTGTAAATTGATATGGACCTCCATTGGGACGATCATGGCGAAAAAGGAGGACCATTTTGAAGAATGAACAGCATCTCCTGCTTGCGCCCATCCGACTTGAAATTGAGTATCATTTGATGTGTGAGCCAAATAGATAAACCAAGCGCATATAATATGTTGAACGAGCTCAGTTGAAATAAAAGAACTATGATTGAGTACTGTTTTCCATTCAGACACATGCCAATCCGGTATTTTATCTATCGTTGCCCGCAATTTAAAAGGCAGCATTGGTGTTGAAAAACGCTCTAGTCTTTTTTGCCAAAATAGCTCTTGTTCGGTAAGTTGTTCATGTATATCTGTTAACGTCTTAATATTTGATCTTTCAATTGTGGGGAGTTGATCACCAATGTCAAGTTTGCATTGATTGGCTAAGGTGAGTGCATTTATTGGGTTGCCACGGCTATTAACAAACGAAATACGTATATCTTCACTACTTGTAGTCATTAGCCAATGGTCCTCGCTAATACCCAACAATGTACCTGGTTTATGATCGGAACGTGTATACATCACTTGTAGTGTGCTTATCGATACCAGGCGATCTCTCAGCAGAACTTTAGGTAATGTGAGTGGATTAGGATAGTAAACTCCGAAAGTTAAAGATCTGACCAAAGATGACAATTCCTGAGCTTTTTTATTCCACAATAGACAGCCAGCAGCGTCTGGCCGGCGACGTCTTGAGAAAAAATTGCGGTTATCAGGATCTTGTTGTCGGCGGGGTATATCACCGTTCTCTAGGTTGTTTAATAGTTCGGTAAATCCTTCGGCAGCAGCCTGATAACATTTAAGATTCAGTGAAAGTGCGGTGTCGGTATTTTTAATATCAACATGACGCTGCACAACAATATCGCCGCTATCGACCATAGATCCGATTAAATGCCAGGTAATAGCATACTGAGACTCACCGGCAAGGATAGCCCAAGAAGTGGCATGGCTGCCGGCATAGCGTGGTAGAGGGGCGTCGTGGTAGTTGAAAGCACCTTGAGAGAACTGATTGATTAATAGAGTAGGGAGAATAACTGGATTGACTATGGAAAAAAGCCAGCATATTGACTCAGTTTTGGAGAGCGTCAAGAGATCTTCTAGTGCTTCAACACAGTGTATATTTTGAGAAGTTGCCCATTCGAAAAACAGAGATTCCGTGGGAAAAATAGCCACAATTATGTATCCGGCCGCTTGAAGTTGTTGGGTACAACGTATCGCAAGTGTTGTACCACCGATGACGACACAAGATCGAGCTTTTCTAGTGGAGTGGTTTACAATTTTGCACTTTTCAACTTTTAGTGTGTTATCGGTTAGTGTGTTATCAGTGCTATTTTTTTTCTCTTGCGTTGAAGATGTGAATTCGCCGGGCATGTTATCCCCTTTATCGTTATTGAGTGAAGGGATTTGTTTGAGAGTAAGTAAAGTTCATAGGCTTAGTTGCCTTGAACTGCATTTAAACACAGACAAACCCCGATATTGCTCACTTACCTTTGATTCCTTTATGAGGGAAGCCATAGTTGCCTGAATTCCAGACGATCAACAAAGCTAGCACTAACAGAACAAGTAAGGTCCACGGGAACGAGCTGGCACCAAGTGTTTCAAGTAATATCCCGCCAATAATGCCCCCGGCTGCAATGGCTAAATTCCATAAGGTAACAAGAATCGACTGAGCAACGTCTGCACCTTCCCCGGCAGATTCGGCCAATGCAGTTTGAAGTAGGGCAGCGGCACCGCCGAAGGTTAGCCCCCATAAGATCACGGCAAGAAAAACAAAGACAGGAAGAGTACCGATAACACCAAGTATGAGAGAGGCGAATGTAAATAGGGCAAGACTTATCAGTACCAACGAACGTAACATTTTGTCAATTAACAGCCCTGTCATCCATATTCCAAGCAACGACGCCACACCAAAGGCTAACAACACAAGATCAATCCTGGTAGCAAGCCCCGCCTGTGTCACAAAAGGCAATACATAGGTATAAAGAATACTGTGAGCCAGTACCCAACAAACAAGAACGCTTAATACCGGTCGTACTCCTGGGATCATGATAACTTTTTTGATCGGTATACGTTTTTCGGCAGTCCGTCCTGGGTAGTCAGGGACTTTCAACATGACCCATGCGATAACGACCAATGTTAGAATAGACATCAAACCAAAAGTTGTACGCCAGCCAACAATTCCACCAATGAACGTTCCTAATGGCACGCCAAGAGAGAGTGCCAGTGGTGCCCCGACACCGGCTACAGCCAATGCACGTCCTTTTAAATGATCGGGTACCATCCGTCGGGCATAGCCGACCAACATTCCCCAGATTAAGCCGCCTGCCATGCCTGAAAGAAGTCTGGCCGCAAGTGCCACTATATAGTTAGACGTTAACGCGGTGAGCGTATTAAAGACTAACAAACCCGTAAGTGCCATCAAGAGTAATCGGCGACGGCGCCAACCTTGTGTTGCTGTCGTCAGTGGAATCGCAGCGACAAGTGAGCCAATTGCGTAGAGTGTAACGAATTGACCAGCTAATGCTTCAGAAACGGCCAAGCTGTCACTTATTTGGGATAGAATGCCCGCCGGGAATGTCTCTGTGAGAAGTGCAAGGAATCCCGTCATTGCTAACGCGAGTAGAGCAACGAAAGGAAAATTGGTACTGCCCGCATGAGTGGCAGTTTTTTCTTTAATCATGGAACCCCCCTTAAATAATTTTCATTGTGTTGTTTGCAGAAGCAATCAACTCAAGAATCGAGCTAATTCGTTAACACCTGATTCCTTAAGTACCTCGAAATGATCAACGTTAAGATTGATATTTTCTGGGGGATGTTTTAGGTAGGGTGTTGCTTCTTCGATAAAAGAAACGGCATCGTCACGTGCATTAAACACCGTAATTGGCGCCTTGATTATTCGTTCTTGCAGTTCTGTTGCTGAATATTTCTGTCCGTAGGTTTGAATAACTATCCTGGCAATTCGAACAATTAACGTAGGGGCCAGAGTTGGGTAGTGCTTATGAACAAAAGAGACAAAGCTTTGCTCATCGATAACGTTAGCCAGGCATTCATTCAACGCTGAACTGTGAGAAGTGCCCGCAAATACAGAGAATAATAGTGATATCAACTCATTGTTTTGGTAAGTAGACCCGTTTTCTGTTCCCGTGGAATTAACGTGATATTTTATCTTCGAGAGCCCTGGAGCGATTAGAACCACCTTTTCGACATGTTCTCCGGCTCGTTCTAATTGGTAAGCCGCTTCGAAAGCCAATACAGAGCCAAAAGAATATCCCCATAGCGTGTATGGGCCAGTAGGTTGTAATTTTTTGATTTCTGTTATGTCTTGAATCACCATTTCGGCTATGGTGGAGTATGGAACCTCTCCTTCATTAATTCCGTAAGCTTGGATGCCATAAAATGATCGATCAGTGCAGATCTGTGTAGCCAGCAGGTGTAAATTCATTGGGTATCCACCCAATCCTGGCCAGCAAAAGACAGGTAATCCAGCATCTTTTTCCTGTAAACAGGCCAATCGTGAAGATAATCTGGTTACTTCACCTTCAACGATTTTTGCCAATTGTTTAACCGTTGCGGCCTCAAATAGAGTATGGAGAGGTAGCGATAACGCAAATTCTTCATTTAAACGTTGTATCAGATGGACGGCTATCAGAGAATTGCCACCTAAAGCAAAGAAGTCATCTTCGGTAGATATGCTTTCTCGCGTTAGCACTTCTTCCCATATCTTTACGATCTGTGTTTCTGTCGAGGTGCTTGGGAGTACCTGTGGACTGTGTGATACTGTGCTGACCAGTACTTGTAATGTGTCGAAATCGATTTTTCCACTGGAAGTTAGCGGCATGGTATCCAGGAACAAAAATCTGTCAGGTAACATATAGTCCGGTAATGTTTTGCTAAGTTCACTCCGCAGAATTGAAGTAATGTCATACTTTGCTTGCTGGCGTATTGTTTCATCGGCTAATTCAATACAGGCGGTTAATCGTGTCGAACGGTGTTGAGGGTCTTTTTCTGCCAAAATTGCAGCGTGTTTCACTTGATCGATAACCTCTATTGCATTTTTTATTTCTTCTAATTCGACCCGCATCCCTCTCACTTTAATTTGATTATCTTTCCGACCAGCAAAGTGGGCATTACCCTCTTTATCCCAATAAGCCAGGTCTCCGGTTCTATAAAGCCGGATTTTTTGCGTATTTGGTGGTATTGCAATTTCAAGAAAGTGCTTTTCTGTGAGATCCTGACGATTCAGATATCCTCTTGCGACTTGAGTGCCCGCAATATAAATCTCTCCAATTTCATATTCTGAGGCGAGCTGATAGTGGTGATCGAGAATAAAAAATTCCGTATTGGATACCGGCTTACCAATAGGGACTGAATTAACTTCGTCAGATATTGGGTAGTGATTAACAAGGAAAACTGAAGCATTAATTGTACATTCCGCCGGGCCATACATATTAATCAGTAGACAGTTTGGTAGTGTATGGATACATTGAGTGGCGAGTTTTCTTGATAGGCTCTCTGCTCCGATGAATATTTGCCGAAGGGTGTGGCATTCCCGGAATTGATGATTATCGATCAGTGCTTGTAATAGCGTGGGAACACACTGTAACGTGGTCACATTGTGGCGAATAATCAGGTCAATGAGTTGGGGAATATTCCTGTGTGTTCCAGATGAGCTAATAACAACCCGACTACCACAACTGACTGATAATATTTCCCATTGAGCAGCATCAAAGCTGATGGGCGTTTTCTGAATAATTGTTTTTTCAATATTTAAATCGCATTTTTCATTTAACCAACACATTTGGTTAACGATACTGCGGTGCTCAATCATTACACCTTTCGGTTTCCCTGTACTTCCAGAGGTATAAATGACATAAGCCAAGTTATCCGGGCTAAGGTAGTCATGGAGGGTGTTGTTGGTAATGGCACTGGATTCAAATGATTTCTCTACGTCTTCAAGAGTCACGATATGGATATTTTCTGCAACCAACCTGACCAATTTTTCCTTTAATTTTTCTTGGGTAAATATCATTTTCAGATTGCTATCGTGGATCATGTAACGAAGTCGTTCCTCTGGATAATCATGAGACAATGGCAGATATGCACCACCGGCAAAAAGAGTTCCCCAAACTCCGATCATCTGCTCAATCGACGGTTCAACAAATATACCGACGCAATCACCCGCTAAACATCCCAGGTTTTGCAGATAGCAGGCCAGATGTACACTGCCAATTGCCATTTCCAAATAACTGAGTCGCTCTTCACCGTGAATGACTGCTGTAGCCCAGGGAGTTGATCTGACGTGTGAAAAGAGTAATCCCGGTAGGCACTCTTTTCGTTGAAAACTCGCTGGTAACTTAATGTTGTTTAACGTTATCCAATTTTCATTTGCCGGTTGAGCGCTGGAGATATCGTATTTTCGATACTGTCCTGTTTTTAATATATTGCGCCATTTTATTATTGGGAGAGTTGATTGCATCTTATTTTATACCTTTATTTAAGGAGAGAAGCCAAAAGGAGAGCGTATTGGCTTCTTCTTTAACTAGCTGATATTCCTGTGGAATAAAATTAAAATATTCCAACTTAGGAAAATCATTTCCTGGTCTTATAAATCCTTCCTTTAAGAAGGGGCTATTCAATATTATTAACTATCATGTTTGTTCTTTTTCCACTCTGACGTTTATTTATTAAATACTTGGGATAAATTATCTTTATCGACTTGATGATTCTTGTATTTAGCAAACCTGAGTTATCTGTTTTTTTATTAATAAATATGTAGATATAAGATAATTTCTCCTAACGCCTATACTACTTGCTACCATAGACCAGTGAACAGTAGGATGATGTTCAAAACACTTATGACCAATCTGTCAGCAATGGGGGAAATATGGATAGTTTGGGGTCATTGAACGTGTTCGTTCGGGCTGCTGATGCCCGTAGCTTCACAGTTGCAGGTCAACAACTTGGCATCTCTTCGTCGGCGGTTAGTAAGGCTATTGTTCGGTTAGAAGAGCGTCTGGGAATACGCCTTTTCCATCGATCTACGCGAACCGTCACATTAACGCCTGAAGGGACATTATTCTTTGAACGGTGCAAGCGAATCCTTGATGAGGTTGAGGCTGCTGAAACTGAACTATCCCAGATGCAGAAAATGCCAAGTGGAAAGTTAAAGATTAGCCTACCGTCAGTTGGTATGCTGTTTATGCCGAAATTTGCTGCTTTTAATCGCCTTTATCCAGAGATTAAACTTGATATAAGTTGCTCAGATCGAATAGTGGATGTTATTGAAGAGGGATTTGATGCTGTACTCCGAACCGGTGATCCACGTGATTCCAGATTAATGTCTAGGATGCTAGGTTCTTACCGTCAGGTTATTGTCGGCTCTCCTGCCTATTTTGCGGCCGCAGGTTTTCCAGAAGAACCCGAAGATCTTGTTAGCCATCCGTGCTTATTATATCGCTTTCCAACAAATGGGAAATTAAACGCATGGCCTTTGAATCGTGATGGTAAGAAAATTGAGCTTAACTTACCGTGCAATATGGTGACGGATAGTTTAGAACCGCAAGTCTGTTTTGCCGAGCATGGTCTTGGGATAGCTTGTGTACCGAATATTGCTGTTTACCGACAGTTGAAAGAAGGTTCTTTGGTCACTGTTTTGGATAAATATAACGAAAGTTCCACAATTTTTCGTATACTTTGGCCATCAAGTCGTCATTTATCCCCTAAGGTCAGAGTATTTGTAGATTTTATGGCGGAGAACCTCTTACCTTTTTAAATAAGTTCTGCAAAGTGGTCTAGTATTATAGATACGTAAAGTGAAAATTTACTTTTGGGATTGGCGCATATATCGTGCGCTCCAATAACGTTATAGAAGAAAAAGATAGAAGAGAAAGTTGTATTAAAACGCAGTAAGCCATCTTAAACAACATAAGGAGAGTATCTAACATGTTAGTGCGTAAATCGTTGTTGGCCCTGTTTGCAACTACTTCCCTAACTGCCGCAGGTATTGCTTATGCAGGCCCGCCTGTAACAGTTACATTTAAGCATCTTGGTGCGTCTGGCAGCGCGGATGCTGTTTATACCATGATTACTAACAATGAATCCGGTACATACGTAAATGCAACACCTAAACCTAGTTCAAGCGTAGGGCCAGGGGGCGTCGATAATTATCAGGTTCAAAGCCCGCTTTCACCTGACGTAAACTATGCGATGGTGCGATATAAGATAGGGTTTAAAACCTGCGAATTTATGACCACTTTTGTGAACGCATATTCTAATGGCATTAAAATTCCGAAGTGGAATAAGGGAGCAACGCCGAGTGGTGGTGCTGTTTGTAATGCAACCATCACCTATACTAATTATGTGACCTACGCATGGTCAGTTGAATTTACTATGAAGTAGTGAACAGTGAGTCAGATTATT
>NZ_JAJAFZ010000046.1:0-40772 GCF_025384895.1 Photorhabdus kayaii | reverse complement strand
TCGGCCCATTTGGGGCCGAACAGCCCGGCCAGGGCGGCGGTGGAGCGGTAAGTCCGGTTCAGGGTCAGCGGCAATACCCCCGGCAGGGCCAGCACCGGCCAGACCTGTAGGAAGTCGCCGGTCGCCACGTCTACCGGCTCGCCGGCTTTGCTACAGAGCTGACGGTTACAGCCGGTTTTTTTCACCGACGGGGTGGGTTCCGCCCCGGATTTGGCTTTGCCGCCGTTGCCTTTCCGGCCAAGCGGCAGCGGGAGCAGGCCGGCAATGGCGACCAGCCAGCGCAGGTCTTTGTTGTTGGCGGTCAGGATAGTCAGGGCCTCACCGGTTTGCGGGGTGATGGCAATTGAGGCGGCAGCGCTGTTGATATTGGCGTCACAGGTGGTGCGGTGGCCCAGCCGGGCAATGGGCTTGCCATTGGCAAACACCGTTTTCGCGCCTTCGGCAATCACCACCGGGCCGGGGTGGTCGCTGCACATAATTTTGTCCCCCTGACGGGCCACCGGCTGACCTTCAAAAAAGACGTCCGGCGAGCCTTCGACAATTTGGCCCTTATTCGCCCCATATTGCCCGAGTGCCGCGCCCACGGCCGAGACCAGTCCGCCGACAAAACCGCCTGCCAGCCCGGCCGCCGCCCCGGCCACCACGGCCATCGCCAGGCCGCCGGTCGCCACAATTAACCCGCCGACGGCCACCGCCGCCAGCGCGCCGAGCACCACGCCGCCCAGCGCGCCCCATAATCCGGCGCTTTTATTCTGGTGGGCAATCGCATCCCCCAGGCGGGCCGGGGCCTGGCCTTCGGTGGCGACGGTACTCTGGCCAAAAAAACCCATCACGCCATGGGTGAGGCTTTCGCCGATATCATTGCCTATCTGCGCCCCCAGTTTCCCGGCGGCCACCCCGGCGACCAGCGGGAGGGCGGCGGGAGCGCCGCCCACCGCAACGGTATACGTTATCGCCGCCGCCAGCGAATGACGCTGAAAATCCTCACTTTCCAGATAATTCAGCGCCGTATCGGCCGAAGCGCTGCCTTCGGTCGGTGGCGGAGCATTTCCCGCGGCGGTCGTCTCTGGTCTGGTTGCGCGCTGCGCGGCGCCGGCCCCCAGCCAGGCCATCATCAATACACTCATGACCCCTCCCGGACACTATTGTGGGTTATCATCCCGGCGGGGCTGAAACGAGGTCATGATAGTGAGCCGCTGTTTTAGCTGGATTGAGGGCTTGTTGCATGTTAGACCGCCAGCGCTTTGAGCACTCAGGCGGTCAGAGATTTGTTCGGCGCTAAATCGCCTGCATTGGTTTTTTTGGAATGACATCACGCTTCCCTTATCATTTTTGAGGTTTACAACGCACAGCACAGTTGCCCGGCATGCGGCGCATAGTTATAAGCTACCCAAGGGTTAAAGAACCTCGGGCAAGTTACGTCAGAACTATAAAGGCGCTAGCAGTCTGTTGTTGATGGTCTTATTGATAACCTGTATTGAACAGGCAACATCGGGGATATTCCATTGCTGCTTAAGAGTACAGTTAAGATAACTAATAAGTCGTTTTATTTGTTTAATATCCAATCAAGAACATATAATAAAAAATTCATGTTGTCCCGTCTGTTTGGGTGATGAACATTTGATTAACATTAATAAATGTGATGTGTGTCGCAAAAGTTTTTTTAAACTAAACCAGCAGCGTTAATCAAAAATCCGATTTAAGTGAAGCTCAGATTAATTAATATTCATCAAATTCTTCAATGGTCACTTGCAGCGATAACAATTTCCCATTGCGCAATAAAGTGACAGGAACAACGCTGCCGGGGCGTATTTCAGCGACTTGATCCATTGTTTCAACCGCAGAAATAGCGGGTTTGTTATTGACACTGGTAATGATATCACCCACTTTAATACTGGCTTTTTGCGCTGGCCCGTTTGCAGTCACCTGAAATACTCGTAATCCCTGAATCTGGTTAATATTGCCGTTAGAAGAGCGAATATGTGGCAGCTCTTGTGACGTTATGCCGATAAAACCCCGGATAACCCGTCCGTCACGGATAAGTTTTTGCATAATTTTAGTGGCGAGTTCAGTCGGAATAGCAAACCCCAGTCCTTCTGGCGTTTCACCATTTTCACTTTTATCGAATGATAATGTATTGATACCCACCAGCTCACCAAGGGTGTTAATCAGCGCTCCGCCGGAGTTACCTTGATTAATGGAAGCATCAGTTTGGAGAAAGTTTTGGCGGCGGGTAGGGCTTAATCCAACGCGACCGGTAGCGCTAATAATCCCTTGAGTAATGGTTTGCCCCAAGTTGTAAGGGTTACCAATGGCTAGAACGACATCTCCCACATGCGCGACTCTATTTGGATTAATCGTTATGACAGGCAGGTTCTCGGCATTAATTTTCAGGACAGCAAGATCCGTTAAGCTATCAGAACCTATGACCAGAGCTTCATAAAAATGACCGTCTTGCAGTGCAACAATAATTTGTCCTGCATTATTAATGACGTGTTTATTGGTAAGGATGTAGCCCTTATCGCTCATGATGACGCCGGAACCAAGGGTATGGTTTTCCCGACCTTGATGAGAAAAACTCCCCATGTTGCTGCTGTAGACGTTAACCACGGCGGGCGCCGCCCTGCGGACACCTTTATTAAAGCTGAATGGAATTTCGTCATTACTGTTGCTGGTAATTGCAGATATCAGCCCGCTAGGGCGCAGCGATGGAATGGTAATTAGCAAAATTACAGCTACAAGTAATCCTAAAAAAGCAGAGCGCAGCAACTTGGCAATCATGGGTATTATTCAGTGTGAGTTGATGAGTCATGGCAGGATAACATAGAAATTAACAGACACCGCATTATGCTGTATCTACTTTTAGCGCTTCGATTATCACTATTGAGTTTTCATTAATCATAAAACGAAAAAATTTGTACTGACAGTTTACGAGGGTATTAAACTTTTTTTATCGCATTTTGCTACAACCGGAGGGGTTTTAACGCTGTTTTCACTATCTTTAACTTTTCGTTTTAGCGCTTTTTATTTACTTCGTCATGTTGAGATTCACTCAGATTAAATCATGTGAGGTGTCGTTTTTCATATCGTTTGAAAGCAAGGCGTGACAGAAATTTTCACTCATTCAGGTAAGATAAGGTACGCTTTATCTGCATATGATAAAACAGTCGTTAAAAAACCGTTTATGGTCTATCAGTGTAGTTTTAAAATCTGGAAAAAATAGTAAGCGTATTATGAAAAAACAGGTAAAAACTTTAATCATTAAAGGTGAAAATAAGTGATTAAGGCTTTTTTAAAATGGGTAAAAAATTCGACGTTATACTGGCATTGTAAGAGAAAACATCAGGAAAAACCGGTCTTGAATTGATTAATAAAGTGACAGCGTTAATCCAATAATAAGAATAAAAATATTTAAATAACGTTTCGTAATTATGCTACACATAGCCTTCTTCAACCCATTGTTATACATAGAATTATGAGTGGTATAAGATGTAGCACTATTTTGAAATCTTATTTAACAGGATTAACCAAATTAAGCTAATGTGCTTAAATAAGTGGTTTTGTATGGGTTGTAAGGCGTTTATGAAAAACAGAGTCAATCATTAAAGAAAATCGATAAACCTTTAGGTTGACTAGATTAGCAGTATTAAATATTGAGCTTAAATACTATTAGCATATCTGCTCTGGTTTTAAAGTTGAAGAGTTAAATACGGGAAAAGAGAAAACCTAAACATCAGTTTAATGAAAGTGGGAAAGTTAAATACGTATCAGGAAACGAAAAATCATTAGGTTTATAAAAACTGCTTAATCAAAACCATCTATTGGATGCATTTTTGCTTTAAAAAATAGGAAAACCCCAGGAATGATAATTGTTTTACAGATGCCATCTTTTTTAACATGGTTAACTTTCTCTTTTTACTTGTATTTCCAGTTATTAGTGAATGCAAGCATTTTTTATCGGTAATTAACTCATCTGAGGATTTAAAAAGTAGGTATCCCATTAATGCCAACTTTTTAAAAAGTGCAGAGTAAATAAATATGCTCTATTCCTTACTATGAACATTTAAAAGTGAGAATGCAGAGAAATTAAAGGTTTTATGTGAAAGTAAAAGGCGGATTTAACTCAATGATGCATTTTTTATAAGAACAGTTAATTACATTTAATCAAATGCTATTAACCATTAACAGAAAGAGGCAACTTGAAAGATGACGGGTATATATTTTTTCATAACTTAACGCGTCCTTCTTCCATAATATCCAGCCGTTCGGTTAAAAAGCCAGAGTTAGCTTTTTCTTGTTACAAAAAGGAATTCCAACAGGATTTAACCGGCCGCAGAATAATGATATCGTCTTCACGAATAATCTCCAATTCGTTTACTCCCTCGAAATCGAGGTCGCGAGGGATATCAGCGACTTAAGACACAGCTTTATGCTGTGTCTTAAATGGAATGAGATCGATTTTTACTAAAAGTATTAATTTCTCAGTAACAGATAGATACTCTCTTCTCCGCGAAGGATGTTCAGCGCTATGACGGGTGGTTTAGAATCAATAACTTTGCGCAGTTCATTAATATTCTGTACCCGTTCATTATTGATCCCAACAATCAGGTCATTTTTCTGTAAGCCAGATAACGCCGCCGGTGAGTTTTGAGCAACACTATCGATTTTCACACCGTAAGTCCCTTTCACTTCACCATTGCTTAGGGTTGCACCTTGCAGGGCAAGAGTTAGATTTCCGGCTTTGGTTGTTTGACCTTCACTGTTTTCCAGCGTAACAGAAACCTCCATTGGCTTACCTTTACGCAATAAACCAATTTTAATTTCTTTACCTGGTATCGTTGTGCCGATTTTGGCTTTCAGTTCAGCAAAGCTACTAATCTTCTTACCGTCAACGGAAATAAGAATATCGCCGGATTTAATACCTGCTTTCGCTGCTGCGGATTTTGGTAATACTTCACTGACAAATGCTCCGCGCTGGGCGTCAATATTGAATGCCTTAGCGATATCGGAATTCATTTCAGTGCCTTTAATACCGAGAATACCGCGTTTTACTTCACCATGCGCGATAAGCTGCTCGCTCAGGGTTTTTGCCATATTACTTGGGATAGCAAAGCCGATACCGATGTTACCACCACCTGGGGCTAGAATAGCGGTATTGATACCGATTAATTCACCATTCAAATTAACCAGTGCGCCACCGGAGTTGCCACGGTTAATAGAGGCATCTGTTTGGATGAAGTTTTCCAATCCTTCCAGATTCAAACCGCTACGCCCTAACGCAGAGATAATGCCGGAAGTTGCAGTTTGACCAAGGCCAAATGGATTACCAACTGCAACAGCGAAATCACCAACTCGGAGCTTATCAGAATCGGCCATAGTAATTGCAGTTAAATTCTTAGCATCTTTCAGTTGCAGTAAGGCAATATCGGTCTGAGGATCGCGGCCTAATAATTTGGCTTCATATTCGCGGCCATCATTCAATTGCACACGGATTTTATCTGCATTTTCAATAACGTGATTGTTGGTTAATATATAACCTTTGGCAGCGTCAATGATGACACCTGAACCAAGCCCTTGGAATGGGCGGGTACTTTCACGGCCCATGGGTAGATTTGGACCAAAGAAGAATCTGAATTCTTCAGGTATACTCTGTTCCTGTTGTACCTGCGTACCAGAGACATGCACGCTGACAACGGCTGGCAGGACTTTTTCAAGCATCGGTGCGAGGCTTGGCAACGCCTGACCGGCGATAGCAGCAGGCAAAGCAGCCTGGCTAATCGTAGGGACAGAAATTGTAGACAATCCGATACTGATTGCTAATGCACTAAGGAATAAGTGTTTTCTTTTCATCTAATTTTGTTCTCTTGTATACCTAAGCCGAAGGCTAACTGAGTTAATTCTGGCAAGCTGCCATGATTACTCTATGACTGTTAATTATTAAATAAAGTTCATCGGGCAAACAGATTTAGCATGATTCTTTACAGGTATTTACATGATTGAAAAACAAAAAAACAAAACTTGTAGGTAGATAATAGCTTTTACATTTGAATTAATGCTGTGGCACACGATGTGCCACAGCAGGGTATTTACTGGTTTTTTTCATTCATCGGACGAAACAGGCCGGAAGCGCTATCGGAATAATCTCTTGGTGGCATTTTAACCGGAGATTGATCATTATCCGCTTCTGACTCAGTCAATCGATAATTAAATGGATTTTCTTGTGCTGGCATATTTGGCATCAGTTCATGAGAGCTTTTAGCCATATGTTGATATAACTGACGATAATCGCGAGCCATATTGTCGAGTAATTCTGCGCTACGGGCAAAATGACCAACTAATTCTTTACGGTACTCTTCCAGTTCTGATTTATTATTCTCCAATTCAGTTTGTAAGGCTTTCTGCTGGCGCAGCTTAGTGTTACCAAAACGCATAACTAGCGCTCCGATAGCAAAACCAACCACCAATCCAATCAGTGCATACTCCCAAGTCATAGTCATAGCTACTCCTTCATCGACATCGTTGTTCCGCAGAATGTTTCACTTAATTATCGTCACTATAACCGTTAATCTAGTTAGAGTGGAATATTGATCATGATTTACATTTGCTTGTATACCCGTCATCTTTCAAGTTGCCTCTTTGTTGGCTGCGCTCACTCACCCCGGTCTCATCGTTCTCTATGCTCTCGGGGATTCGCTCCCTTGCCGTCGCGATGCATCTTGAAATCCATAGGGTATAGATCTTATTGTGGACCTTAATTGTAGACAATTGATCCGATAATAAGGTCAATCTGAATCTTGACATCCTCCCCGCCCAAAGGACGAGGATTCCTACTATGTTCAGACCGAAGTCTAAATCATTTCGGTGGGTTCCTGCTTCAACGGGCGGTCTGACTGCACCCTCCCTCCACAGGCAAGCACGGCATGCCCTGCCGCTAAAATATTGCGCGTTCCGTTGATATCGGCGTTTGCGGTATAGCCACATGCCTGACACTCGAATTTATTCTGTGACTGGCGGTTTTCTTTTGCGGTATGACCACAGCAAGCACATTGTTGACTGGTATAGGCTGGCGCTATGGCTAATACCTGACCTCCGCGCCAGAGCTGCTTATACTCAAGCTGACGGCGCATTTCATACCAGCCCTGATCCAGTATCGCGCGGTTTAAGCCTGATTTTGCTCGTACATTGCGTCCAGGCTGTTCTGTCGTTCCTTTCGCCGATTTTGACAGGTTTCTGACCTTCAAGTCCTCCATGACTATCATTGCGTGGTTTTTGCTGATTGTCGTGGTGACTTTATGAAGATAGTCCTTGCGTATGTTGGCTATATGGGTGTGCAGTTTCTGAATTTTTCGTTTCTGTTTCTGCCAGTTAGCGCTGAACTTCACTTTTCGGCTTAACTGACGCTGGAGTCTCGCCAGCTTATGCAGGCTGGTTTTAAAACTGTTTACAGGCTCGTATACCGTGCCATCTGAAAGGGTGGCCAGTTTTGCTACCCCCGCATCAAGCCCCACCATTGATGAGGATTCATGCCGGGGCTCTGTCGTCTCATACTCTGTCTGGAGGCTGGCGTACCATCTGCCGCATGACTGGCTGACGGTGACGTTCTTCACTTCACTGATGACTTCACGGCTGCTGTGATAGCGTAGCCAGCCCAGCCTGGGAAGAAAAATACGGCTGTTGGCCTGATCCAGTTTGACACCCTGTGGATAGCGGAAAGCATCGTGACATCCCCGCTTTTTGAAACGGGGAAACGCGGCTCGCTTTTGAAAGCAGTTTTTGTAGGCTCGCTCCAGATCTTTAAGAGACTGCTGCAAGGGCTGTGATGGGGCGTCTTTAAGCCATGGTGTCTCGGTGTCAGATTTCCATGCAATGAGCCATGATGCCATTTTTGGATAGGGAATGTACTTATTTCCCGATTCAGAGTTTTCATTTTGGTGAGCCAAAGCCCGATTGAAAACAAAACGACAAGCTCCAGCGAAGCGTCGCATATCACGCTCCTGCTGACCATTGGGTCTTAACTGGAATTTGAAGGCTTGTAATCGTTTCATCCCCGCCATTATACTTTGGTCTATGAAAAATGAAACGGATATTCGCCGTGGAAGACACTGTATTTTCCTGATGCACGTCCACTTGGTATTTGTCACAAAATACAGGCGAAAAATATTTGATCAGGATGCGATTGAAAAGCTACGAGGCTATTTTGCCCGTGTCTGTGCCGATTTTGCTGTTGAACTGGTTGAAATGGATGGCGAACAAGATCATGTTCACCTGCTAATTAATTACCCCCCTAAATTGGCCGTATCTAATCTGGTTAACAGCCTCAAAGGGGTATCGAGTCGATTGCTTCGCCGAGATCGTCCTGATATTGCACAGCGCTATTACTACAAAGGTGTTCTTTGGACACCGAGTTATTTTGCGGGTAGTTGTGGCGGGGCGCCAATATCAATCATTCGCCAATACATTGAGCAACAGCAAACACCGAGTTAGTCTGAATACCGCGCCTTATATCACCGCCCTGAAGGACCGGGGTTTTACGGCGCATCGGATAAAAACGATAAAAAACGGGCGATTATTTTAAGGATTGTTATTGTTATGCCATCATTGACTACCCCTTCATCATATTATCAACAAGCCCTTTCTGAGGGTAAATACCAACCAGATGATGTTCAGCGCCAAGTTGTAGCGCAATTGGATACCATTCACAATACTCTGATTAATGCTTCTCCCAGTAATCCCGTGAGGCGACAAAGCTTGAAAAGGCGTCTGAGTAAACTGTTAGGAAAGCAGGCTTCAATGAGCTGTGCGCCTGTTCAAGGGCTTTATATGTGGGGGGGCGTGGGTAGAGGGAAAACTTGGTTAATGGATATGTTTTACCAGAGTTTACCCGGTGAAAGAAAACTACGCTTGCATTTCCATCGTTTTATGCTGCGGGTACATGAAGAATTAAAGGTATTGCAAGGGCATGAAAATCCGCTGGATATTGTGGCTGATGGTTTTAAAACGGAAACAGATGTACTTTGCTTTGATGAATTTTTTGTCTCCGATATTACTGATGCGATGATTCTTGGTACATTGTTGGAAGCGCTGTTTGTCAGGGGGATTACCTTGATTGCAACGTCAAATATTCCTCCTGATGAACTCTATCGTAATGGTTTACAGAGAGCTCGCTTTTTGCCTGCTATTGAGCAGATCAAAAAATATTGTGACGTGATGAATGTGGATTCGGGTATTGACTATCGGTTGCGCACGTTGACTCAAGCTCATCTCTATTTCACACCGCTGAATGAAGATAATGAACGCGCGATGGATCAAATGTTTATTCTTTTGACCGGTAATAATAGTAGAGAACAAGCCTCTGTATTGGAAATTAACCACCGGCAGATGCCCGCGATTCGTCATGCTGATGGTGTATTGGCAATTGGATTTAAAGTTTTGTGTGAAGATGCGCGTAGTCAGATGGATTACATTGTTTTATCAAAACTTTATCACACGGTTTTGTTATATCAGGTTCCGGCGATAATGCCGGGTAATGAAAATGCCGCTCGCCGTTTCCTGGCGCTGGTTGATGAATTTTACGAACGCCGGGTAAAATTGATAATTAATGCGGCGGTGCCGATGGAGCAAATTTACCAAGGGGTGTTGTTGGTTTTCGAATACCAGCGTTGCTTATCCCGTTTGCAAGAGATGCAAAGTGAAGAGTATCTGAAATTACCTCATTTACCTTAATTTTGTGTTTACCCGTATATTTCAGACTCAAAACTGATTTTAAATATTCAAATTGGGGTCGATTTTTATTTTTGACTTCTCTATAATCTTGCGACCCCACGTTACGGCAATGTTTTTTTCCCAAAAACTTGCAATAGTGCCGGCATAGGCTATTCGAAGGGGTAGGTTTGCTGGACAAGAGTCGTGTGAACCTCAGCAAGTTTCTGAACCTTGAGTGTTCACCAACGTGTAACTTATTATTGGGTAAGCTTTAATGAAAACTTTTACAGCTAAACCAGAGACCGTAAAACGCGACTGGTATGTTGTTGACGCAGATGGCAAAACTTTAGGCCGTCTTGCAACTGAAGTGGCTAGTCGTCTGCGCGGCAAGCATAAAGCGGAATACACTCCGCATGTTGATACCGGTGATTACATCATCATCGTTAATGCAGAAAAAGTTGCAGTCACCGGCAACAAGCGTTCTGATAAAATCTACTATCACCACACCGGTCATATCGGTGGTATTAAGCAAGCGACCTTTGAAGAGATGATTGCCCGCCGCCCTGAGCGTGTAATTGAAATCGCGGTTAAAGGCATGCTGCCAAAAGGGCCGCTGGGCCGTGCAATGTACCGTAAACTGAAAGTTTATGCAGGTAGCGAGCACAACCATGCGGCACAGCAACCGCAAGTTCTGGACATTTAATCGGGATTATAGGCAATGGCTGAAAATCAATACTACGGCACTGGTCGCCGCAAAAGCTCTTCCGCACGTGTCTTTATTAAGCCAGGTAGCGGTAATATCGTCATCAACAAACGCAGTCTTGAAGTTTACTTCGGCCGTGAAACAGCGCGCATGGTTGTTCGTCAGCCGCTGGAGTTGGTTGATATGTTGGGTAAACTGGATCTGTACATCACTGTTAAAGGTGGTGGTATTTCTGGTCAAGCAGGTGCAATCCGTCACGGTATCACCCGCGCACTGATGGCGTATGACGAAACTCTGCGTTCTGATCTTCGTAAAGCTGGCTTCGTTACCCGCGATGCTCGTGAAGTTGAACGTAAGAAGGTTGGTCTGCGTAAAGCACGTCGTCGTCCACAGTTCTCCAAACGTTAATTTTTTGTCTTTATGGCAATTATTTAATGTGCAAACCCGTCTTTGTGGCGGGTTTTTTACTTAATTATCCACACACTTCCCCCAAAATGTACAAAATCTGGTAAACTAGTGCCAATTTTTGCCTCATCCATTTGTCTGCCTACTATTTGAACGGTAGTAATTACGTTGAAACGGTAATGACTGCGTTGAAACGAGAGTCATTGTGTTGAGTAGCGCATTCCGTATTCACCGTTGTGACGTAGAAACATAAAGGATGAGAATGAATGAGTAAGAATAGTCGTGGTCGTGTGGGGCTATTCATTCCCTTTTTAGATAAACTTGGAGGTTTTCATGGCTGTCGCTGCCAACAAACGTTCGGTAATGACTCTGTTTTCAGGCCCGGCCGACATTTTTAGCCATCAAGTGCGAATTGTATTGGCGGAAAAAGGTGTCAGTGTTGAAGTTGAGCAGGTTGAGGCAGGTAACCTGCCACAGGACCTTATCGATCTGAACCCTTATCAGACAGTTCCGACTTTGGTTGATCGTGAGCTGACGCTATATGATTCCCGCATCATTATGGAATATCTGGATGAACGCTTTCCTCATCCACCATTAATGCCTGTGTATCCAGTTGCCCGTGGTTCCAGCCGTTTGATGATGCACCGCATCGAAAAAGACTGGTATTCCCTGATGCATACTATTGAGGAAGGCAATTCTCAAGAGGCCAATACTGCCCGTAAACGATTAGCAGAAGAGTTGCTAGCAGTGGCGCCAATATTTAAAGAGATGCCATTCTTTATGAGCGAAGAATTCAGTTTGGTTGATTGTTATCTTGCTCCTTTACTGTGGCGTTTACCGGTATTGGGTATAGAATTACCGAGTTCTGGTACTAAAGATTTACAAATTTACATGCAGCGTGTCTTTGAGCGTGATGCATTCTTGGCTTCATTAACCGAAGCTGAACGTGAAATGCGCTTGCAATCCAGGAGCTGATTTATGGAGCTGTCTCAAATGTCTCCCCGTCGTCCTTATTTGTTGCGTGCTCACTACGAGTGGTTACTCGATAATGATATGACTCCGCATCTGGTTATAGACGTGACTTTACGTGGAGTTAATGTACCAATGGAATATGCCCGTGATGGGCAAATTGTGCTGAATATAGCGCCGAGAGCTGTTGGTAATCTTGAGTTAACCAATGATGAAGTACGCTTCAATGCCCGTTTTGGTGGCGTTCCCCGTCGGGTTAATGTACCGATGGCGGCAGTTATTGCGATTTGTGGCCGTGAAAATGGGGCGGGAATGATGTTTGAGCCTGAAGCAGCTTATAAAGATGAATATCTTTTTAAATCCGCTTCAGATCAGGATAAGGCTGATACCTCTGCATCCGCGACAGATAATCTGGTATTAGTTACGGATGCATTGCCCGGTGCTGGAGATGATAATGGAGCTTCACCTGATGATGAGCCACCAAAACCGACGAGAGGGCGCCCTGCTTTACGGGTAGTAAAATAAGCGTTAAAAAGAGGGGGCGGTTTGCCTCCTTATTTTTTTTCAAATTCATTGATTAGAATTCTGTATTGTAGGCTTTTTCTAATTCCCAAAAACAATCTTCAGCTCTGTTTTTAGCTTTGAAATCTGTGATAGCGCTTAAGCTCCTTTTAACCTTATTTACAAATTCTATTTTATTCTCTCTGGTCCCCAGTTCTGGTGGGATTGTGCAGATATCGGCCAATGATATATTGTTTTCTTTATCTACGTTAGCAAGGACTTCAGCAGGATTATTAATTAATGCTAAGGATAATGCGTAGTGAACTTCTTTGGCAAAACCTAGGTGTATGCTTTGCGTTAATTTAAAAGCCAGTTTTATCCATTTACTATCACCAGTAGAAATGTTGTGAGTGATTTCTTGTTTGGCTCCTATTTCACCTAATTCTGCCACTACAGAATTGGTACCTCTATTCATAATTTCTTTATTAATATTTTCAGATGTTAAGGGCTGTGATAAAGCAAGTGCTGTATGACTGATAAACAGCATTGGAGATAATAAAGTTAAGGTTTTTATTAGCTTCATTAATATTTCCAGTATTTATAGTTGAATAAGCATCGTGATATTTGTGTCGGTTAATTGGAATGTTTTATTTAAGACCCACACTAATGAGAATGAATATTCCAAAATATTATGTACGACAGTAATAAGTGTGGAATGTTCATTAAATTCACTTACTTTTTTGTGTAAGGGTAATCCAATTAATATAAGTTATCGAACTGATGATAGAAAGAGTTGGGAGCTGAAAAGCTCCCTTGGTTGATTAGATGTTGAGATAATCAAGAATGCCTTGCGCGGCTTTACGCCCCTCGGCAATTGCGGTTACAACGAGATCTGAGCCACGAACAGCATCTCCACCAGCAAATATCTGCGGATTGCTAGTTTGAAAGGGAGTGTCTGAGTACTCTGGTGCGACAATACGTCCTTGTTTATCCAAGGTTACTTGGTGATCACTTAGCCAGTTCATGGTATGTGGTTTAAAGCCGAATGCCATGATCACTGCATCGGCCTTAAGCAGGTGTTCCGATCCTGCGATAATTTCAGCTTGGCGGCGTCCATTTTCATCAGGTTGACCTAATTGAGTCCGTACCATTTTTATGCCACAAACTTGACCTGAATGGTTGATTTCAATCCTGACCGGTTGCAGATTAAACAGAAATTCCACACCTTCTTCCTTGGAATTTTTGACTTCACGCTGAGAGCCTGGCATGTTGATTTCGTCACGACGATAAGCACAGGTAACTGAAGCTGCTTTTTGGCGAATAGCCGTTCTGACACAATCCATTGCAGTATCACCGCCACCAAGCACCACGACCCGCTTACCTTGCATATTGATGAAAGGTTGCGATTGTAGGGCGGGATAACCCATCAAATGTCGGGTATTGGCAGTCAGAAATGGCAGCGCATCATAAACACCATCAGCATCTTCATTTGTCAGCCCCCCACGCATTGACTGATAGGTTCCTACACCAAGAAATACCGCATCAAACTGCTCAGTCAGTTCAGATAAGGCAATATCTTTGCCTATTTCAGTATTGAGCCGGAATTCAATTCCCATCTCAGAGAAAATTTCACGGCGGCGTATCATGACCTCTTTTTCCAGTTTAAACGCCGGTATGCCAAAGGTGAGTAATCCACCGATTTCCGGGTGACGATCAAAAACAACGGCTTGTACGCCATTACGAGTCAATACATCAGCACAAGCTAACCCAGCAGGGCCTGCACCAATAATCGCAACCTGTTTGCCCGTTGGCTGAACTTGTGACATATCGGGCTTCCAGCCCATAGCAATCGCTTTATCATTGATGTAGCGTTCAATATTACCAATGGTTACTGCACCGAACTCATCATTCAGAGTGCAAGCGCCTTCACAAAGGCGATCCTGTGGACAAACACGACCACAAACTTCCGGCAGGCTGTTTGTTTGATGGGATAAATCAGCCGCTTCCATAATACGTCCTTCATTGGCAAGTTTAAGCCAATTGGGAATGTAGTTATGAACGGGACATTTCCATTCGCAATAAGGGTTACCGCAAGAAAGGCAGCGATCAGCCTGTGTCTGTGCCTGAATGGCTGAAAATGGCTCATAGATTTCCACAAATTCTATTTTACGGATTTTCAACGGCTTTTTAGGCGGATCGACGCGTTGTAAGTCGATAAATTGATATACATTCTGGCTCATCTTGGCTCCTTATTGCGCTTGAATTCGCAACTCTGCGGAAGAACGACTGCGATGTCCCAATAGGGCTTTCACATCACTGGATTTTGGCTTCACAAGCGCAAATTTGCTCAGCCACTGTTGCCAGTTAGCAAGAATATCTTCACCGCGCTGGGAGCCTGTCAGGTGGACGTGTTCAGTGATAAGCCCTCTCAAGTGCTCTTCGTGGATAGCTAAGGCATCTACTGCCAGTACTTCAACCAACTCTGGGTTAACCCGTTTGCGGAAATCATCATTTTCATCCAGGACATAAGCAAAGCCGCCGGTCATTCCTGCACCAAAATTTATTCCAGTGCGTCCGAGAATACAGACGATACCTCCTGTCATATATTCACAGCCGTTATCTCCGATACCTTCCACAACCGTGATAGCACCTGAATTACGAACGGCGAAGCGTTCTCCTGCTCGCCCGGCTGCAAACAGCTTGCCTCCGGTTGCACCGTAGAGACATGTGTTGCCAATGAGGGTTGCCTGATGGCTTTTGAAGGCAGAACCTACAGGAGGGTGTATGACAATGCGGCCGCCAGCCATACCTTTGCCGACATAATCATTGGCATCACCGATAAGCGTCAGCTCCAGACCGCCGGCATTCCAGACGCCAAAACTTTGACCGGCAGTACCATTGAAATGAATTTTTATGGGCGTTGCGGCGATCCCCTGATTACCATATCGAGCAGCGATAAAACCGGAAAGGGAAGCGCCCACTGAACGATCCGTATTACGGATATCGAAATAGAAAGTTTTACTTTGTTGGTTTTCAATATAGCTAGCGGCTTGAGCCAGTAAATTCTTATTCAGGACCCCATTATCGAATGGTGGATTGTTTTCAGTGCAATATAAGGCTTTGCCCTGATGGGGTTCTGCGGTTGCCAAGAGCGGATCAAGATTGAGTTTGCTCTGTTTTGCTGAAATACCTTCCAGTACTTCCAACAGGTCAGTTCGGCCTATTAAATCAGTTAGATTTTTGACACCCAATGTAGCCATGATTTCTCTGGTTTCACGGGCGATAAAGCGGAAATAATTCATTACCCGTTCAGGTAATCCGTGGTAGTGGTCGCGACGTAATTTCTCATCCTGAGTGGCAACCCCGGTTGCACAATTATTAAGATGGCAAATACGCAGATATTTGCATCCAAGGGCAACCATTGGCCCAGTACCGAAACCGAAACTTTCAGCGCCAAGAATGGCCGCTTTAATAATATCTACGCCTGTTTTCAACCCGCCGTCAACTTGTAAGCGGATCTTATGACGTAATCCGTTAGCAACTAGCGCTTGTTGGGTTTCCACCAGCCCCAATTCCCACGGGCATCCTGCATATTTCACCGATGACAATGGACTGGCACCGGTACCGCCGTCATAGCCTGCGATAGTAATTAAATCGGCATAAGCTTTGGCAACGCCAGTGGCAACAGTACCAACACCGGGTTCTGAAACCAGTTTTACTGAGATCAGCGCATTGGGGTTGATCTGTTTTAGATCGAAAATCAACTGAGCTAAATCTTCAATAGAGTAAATATCGTGATGTGGTGGTGGAGAAATAAGTGTTACGCCGGGGACGGAATAACGTAGTTTTGCAATGTACGGTGTTACCTTATCACCCGGTAATTGCCCACCTTCTCCGGGTTTAGCGCCTTGTGCGACTTTAATCTGAATCACATCAGCGTTGACCAGATAAGCCGGTGTCACACCAAACCGACCGGAAGCAACTTGTTTGATACGGGAAACCTTTTTTGTTCCATAACGTGCGGGATCTTCTCCACCTTCGCCGGAGTTGGAAAAACCACCTAACGTATTCATAGCTTCAGCCAGAGCTTCGTGTGCTTCCGGGCTTAATGCTCCAATCGACATCGCTGCGGTATCAAAGCGTTTAAACAGCTCTTCGGCAGGTTCTACTTCTTCAATAGGTAGAGGTTCACCTTTTGTTTTTATCGCCAGCAAATCACGGATTGTGGTAATTGGACGCTGATTAACCAAACGAGAATATTTCAAGTAATCGTGATATTCGCCACTATGAACCGCAGACTGTAAAGTGCTTATCACATCTGGGTTATAAGCGTGATATTCGCCGTTATGAACATATTTCAGCAATCCGCCCTGATCGAGTGGTTGACGAGCAAGCCATGTACGTTTAGATAAGTTTTGCAGATCCTGCTCGAAATCGCTGAAATTAGCACCGCCAATTCGGCTGACGACGCCATTGAAGCAGAATTCAGTTAATTCGGAATGTAAGCCGACAGCTTCAAATAGTTTAGAGCAGCGATAGGAGGCGATAGTCGAGATGCCCATTTTCGACATGATTTTATATAACCCTTTATTAATACCATTGCGGTAGTTAAGCATGACATCAGCATAAGGTTTATTAATTGTGCCATTATCGACCATTTTGGCGAGGGATTCATAAGCCAGGTAGGGATAAATCGCTGTTGCACCAAATCCCAGTAGTACAGTGAAATGGTGTGGATCACGGGCACTCGCTGTTTCTACTATCAAGTTGGTATCACAGCGTAGGCTTTTTTCTACCAAACGGTGTTGAATAGCGCCAACGGCCATAGGCGCTGGTATAGGTAACTTCTCCGACGTAATGTTGCGGTCAGATAATACCAACAATACCGCACCATCTCTGGCGAGTTGTTCAGCCTGATCACACAATGCAAACAGGGCATTTTGCAGATTGGTTTCTTGTGGATTGAAAGTTAAGTCTAATTGTTCTGCGCGATAGTGTGGACTTTGCTGCGTTATTAATTGGTGAAAGTCAGAGTAGAGCAGAATAGGAGATTTAAAACTTAATCGGTGTGCCTGTCCCTCTGCTTCACAAAATACGTTCATCTCCCGCCCGATGCAGGTGGTGAGAGACATAACATGTGCTTCGCGTAGTGGGTCGATTGGCGGATTAGTGACTTGAGCAAATTGCTGGCGGAAATAGTCATAAATAATCCGTGGGCGGCTGGAAAGGACGGCAAACGGCGTATCATCTCCCATTGAACCGGTTGCTTCCTGACCATTCTCTCCCAGGACTCGGATGATTTGATCTAGCTCTTCGTTGCTGTAGGCAAATTGTTTGTGATAGACCGCTAAGGATTGATCGTTCAGATCCCGATGACCAGTTTGATCTTCCAGTAATTCTTCGAATGGGGTCAGACGCTTGACGTTTTTATCCATCCATTCTTTATAGGGATGGCGGCTTTTCAAGTCATTGTCTGTTTCTTCTGCATGCAGGATGCGGCCTTGGCGGGTATCAATCACGATAAGTTCACCGGGACCAACTCGCCCTTTTTCCACCACTTCATCTGGTTGATAATCCCAGATACCGACTTCGGAAGCACAGGTGATCAACTTATCTTTGGTGATAACATAACGGGCTGGGCGCAAGCCATTACGATCCAGATTACAGGCAGCGTAGCGTCCATCTGACATAACGATACCCGCGGGGCCATCCCACGGTTCCATGTGCATAGAGTTGAAATCAAAAAAAGCCCGCAGATCTTCATCCATATCAGGATTGTTTTGCCATGCGGGAGGAACCAGCAATCGCATAGCACGGATTAAATCCATTCCGCCGTTGAGAAACAGTTCCAGCATATTATCCAGCGAGCTGGAATCTGACCCTGTTTCATTGACAAAAGGGGCGGCAGTGTGCAGATCGGGAATAAGCGGTGTCTTGAATTTATAGGATCTTGCTCGTGCCCACTGGCGGTTACCGGTGATGGTGTTTATTTCACCGTTATGGGCAAGATAGCGGAAAGGTTGTGCCAATGGCCAGCGCGGGACGGTATTGGTTGAAAAGCGTTGATGGAATAGGCAAATTGCCGATTCCAAACGTAAATCAGCCAGATCGGGATAGAAACGGGGCAAATCTGCCGCCATGCACAGCCCTTTATAGATAGTCACTAGATTAGACAAACTGCAAACATAAAAGTCGCTGTCATTGATGCGTTTTTCTATTCGTCGGCGAGCAACGAACAAGCGGCGTTCTAAATCACGTGCACGCCAGCCAGCCGGAGCATTAACAAAAATCTGTTCAATATGAGGGAGGCTTGAAAGGGCTATTTCGCCCAGAATATCACTGTTGATGGGGACTGCACGCCAGCCAACGACTGACAGGGTTTCATTTTGTAGCTCTTGTTCGATGATTGCCCGGCAGTTTTGTGCAATCTGAGGATCTTGGCTGAGAAATAGCATACCGACGGCGTAATTGCGGGCTAAATGCCACTCTTGCTCCTGTGCGACCATCCGAAAAAAGCGGTCAGGTTTTTGCAACAATAAACCACAACCGTCACCGGTTTTGCCATCTGCCAGGATTGCCCCACGATGTTGCATTCTGGCCAAGGCATGGATAGCGGTACGTACTACTTTGTGGCTTGGCTCCCCTTCAATATGGGCTATCAGTCCAAAGCCACAGTTATCCTTTTCTTGAGATTTGTTATATAGCATAGTGTGAACCTCCCGAGGTTCTGTCCGACTCTCACAGAAACTCACAGACATTTGTGAGATTAATATTTTTTACTGGCGTCTGAATTGCGCCCTCAATCAACCACCACTTGTTTATTTGTGATAAACAGGTGGTGACTTAAATGATATTGTGTCACTGCATAATTATGGTTCAGATGAGAATCTGACAGATGATTTCCAGTGACGACTTTCCAAGTTAACTAGAAATATAAATCAGGTCAAATATCACCGGGATAAGATAAGGACAGGTGACAAGTAAAGTTAATGCTATGATTTATAAGTGGAAAAATTAACATTAGTGTTGTGTGATATAGATCATGTTAGGATTTTAATGTGATTTATATCACTAATATTCGTGTAATATTTGTTTTGTATATGCTGTTAAACTTTTATTTATTAGATTTAAAATCTGACTAATGTTAACTTTACGGAATTAATTTATATTTTTGTTTATTTATAAGAATAAAGTTTTATCTTTTTGGGGTATTAACAGAGTAAAAAAGAATTTTATGCTTATTTTATCAATGTATTTGATTATTTATTCATGCTTGGATTGTGCGAAAAGACCGGCAGGAGTAAAAAGCCAGAATAATGTTTGGGAAGTCATCATTAAAACTATTAAATAATACTATTGTTTTACCAGGTCAACAATTTCTGTTATTCCTTCAACGAAGTGGCCGGTTTTTTACGGTATGATCCGGAATGGTCATATTTAACGGGAGTTTTTATGAAATGAAGCTGCTCAGGGGCCTGGCCCAATATTATGTTGATTTAATGATGAAATTGGGGTTAGTGCGCTTCTCATTACTGCTTGCATCTGCACTGGTCGTTCTTGCTATGTGTGTACAGATGGTAGTCACTTTTCTGCTTCAGGGAGGAGTGCAAAGTATTGATTTAGTTCGCTCAATCTTTTTTGGTTTGTTGATTACACCTTGGGCTGTCTATTTTCTTTCGGTTGTTGTTGAACAGCTTGAAGAGTCCCGTCAGCGATTATCTAAATTAGTTGAAAAGTTGGAAGTTATGCGTCAGCGTGATCGGGAACTTAATCAGCAATTAAAAGACAACATTATTAAGCTTAATCAGGAGATCTCGGAAAGAGAAAAAGCTGAGCAGGCGCATCTGATATTGTTGGATAAACTCAAAGAAGAGATGAAACACCGTGAGCAGACGCAGATTGAGTTGGAACAACAATCTGTATTGTTGAAATCTTTTCTCGATGCTTCTCCTGATTTGGTCTATTACCGTAATGAAAATAATGAATTTTCTGGTTGTAACCGGGCGATGGAATTGCTGACGGGTAAAAGCCAGAAACAACTTGTCGGGCTGACACCAAACGATGTTTATGACAAAGAGGTTGCTCGCAAGGTAATGAAAACCGATGAAAAAGTGTTCCGTCATAATGTTGCACTCACTTATGAGCAATGGCTAGTTTATCCCGATGGTCGAAAAGCCTGTTTTGAGCTTCGGAAAGTCCCTTTTTATGATCGGGTAGGAAAAAGACATGGGCTTATGGGATTTGGGCGCGATATAACGGAACGTAAGCGTTATCAGGACGCTTTGGAGAATGCAAGTAGGGATAAGACCACTTTTATCTCAACGATTAGCCATGAGCTTCGTACGCCTTTAAATGGCATTGTTGGTTTGAGCCGTATTCTGCTCGATACTGAGTTGACATCTGAGCAAAATGACTATCTGAAAACGATTCATGTCAGTGCCATCACGCTGGGTAATATTTTCAATGACATTATTGAAATGGATAAAATTGAACGGCGTAAAGTGCAAATTGATAATCAGCCAATTGATTTTACCGGTTTTATGTCCGATCTGGAAAACCTCTCTGGGCTGCTGGTGCAACCGAAAGATATTAAATTTGTCATGAACCCAGAACTGCCACTGCCTGCCAGAATCATGACAGATGGTACTCGCTTGCGCCAAATTCTGTGGAACTTGATTGGCAATGCGGTGAAATTTACGCAAAAAGGTGAGATTACTGTTCGAATCTGGTACGAAGAGGAAGAACGTTTGCTGTTTGAAGTCACAGATACGGGGATTGGTATCCCACATGATGAGCTGGAGAAGATTTTTGCGATGTATTATCAAGTGAGAGGCAGTCATGGTGGTTGTCCAGCAACGGGAACCGGTATTGGATTGGCGGTATCCAAACGTTTGGCTCAAAGTATGGGAGGGGATATTGTGGTGGAAAGTGAGCCGGGACAAGGTTCTCGATTTACACTGTCTATCATTGCACCGGCTATGGAGGAGAATCTTTTATGCAAAGAAGATACAGATGATTATCCACTTCCAGCGTTGCATATCTTATTGGTGGAAGATATTGAGCTGAATGTGATTGTTGCTCGCTCTGTGTTGGAGAAATTGGGTAACAGCGTGGAAGTCGCTATGAATGGTAAAGATGCGCTAGACGTGTTTAAGCCAGGAGAGTTCGATTTGGTACTGCTTGATATTCAGCTACCCGATATGACCGGGTTAGATATCTCCCGGGAATTAAGTCAGCGATATGCCAAAAAGGATCTGCCACCGCTGATTGCACTGACAGCAAATGTCTTAAAAGACAAAAAAGAGTATCTGGATGCAGGTATGAATGGTGTGTTGAGTAAGCCGCTTTCTGTGAATGCGTTAACCGCCATTATTGAACAATATTGGGGGGAACAGTCTGTGCATCATATGCAGCCGGAAGAAGAGGAGTCAGGATTGATGAAAAAAGGTGAAGATTTACTTGATACAGAAATGCTTAACCAATACATCGAGCTCGTTGGGCCTCAATTGATTCGCAATAGTCTGAGTGTGTTTGAAAAGATGATGCCGGGTTACTTATCTGTTCTGGACTCAAACATGACAGCTAAAGACCAGAAAGGCATTACGGAGGAAGCGCATAAGATAAAAGGTGCTGCGGGATCAGTTGGATTGCGTCATTTACAGCAACTGGCCCAGCAGATTCAATCACCTGATTTACCTGCATGGTGGGATAATGTTCAGGAATGGGTTGATGAGTTAAAGCAAGAATGGAGAAACGATACGGAAATTTTGGGAGAATGGTTGACGGACGCTGAAAAAAAATAACCCCAACCGAGGTTGGGGTGCGCGAATACTGCGCCAACACCAGGGAAAACTGTTTACACGCCTATCTAATATTTGGTTGCGGCGAGTAAATGAGGAATTCTCCGTACATCATACAAGTACCAACATAGCAAAGATAAGATTTTTTGTTACAAGATTCATTAAAATCTGTGATGAAGATTGGTGTTTAACCCCCTAAAGGGTTAAGCAATAATCTACTACAAATGGAGTGAGGTATGAAATCAGTTGCGGTTGTCTTAAGTGGATGTGGTGTATTCGATGGTAGCGAAATTCATGAGTCAGTATTAACTCTGCTTTCTTTAGACCGTTTAGGTGTTAAAACGAGCTTTTTTGCGCCTGACGAACGACAACTTCATGTTATTAATCATATTAACGGTGGAGAAACTGGCGAAGAACGTAACGTCCTACAGGAATCTGCTCGTATTTCAAGGGGAAAAATTAAGCCTTTATCACAAGCAAATGCCGATGAATTTGATGCCCTGATAATTCCTGGGGGATTTGGTGTTGCAAAGAATTTATGTGACTTTGCCGTTAAGACAGTTGATTGCGAAATAAATAAGGAATTATTAAGTTTTGTGAGGGCTATGCATAAGCAACATAAACCAATGGGATTTATGTGTATTGCGCCTGTTATGTTGCCAAAATTACTTAATAAACCGGTGAAACTAACTGTCGGCAATGATCCTGAAACGGTTGCTCAAGTAGAGGCAATGGGAGGAGTCCATATCATTTGCAAGGTAAATGATGTTGTTGTTGATTTAGAAAATAAAATTGTGACGACACCAGCCTACATGCTTGCTGAATCTATTTCTCAGGCAGAAGAGGGAATTGATAAACTTGTCAGAAAAGTATTGGAAATGACTGAGTAACTGGATGCGAAATCCTTTTCAATTTTTATGGTACTGGCTTAAAAAAATCGTAATCTCAGTTATTATCTTATGGATAGTTTCTGTTGTTGCATTTTCATTTTTGCCAGTGCCGTTTTCTATGGTTATGGTTGAGCGCCAGATTAGCGCTTGGTTATCAGTTAATTTTTATTATGTATCTTGTTCTAGTTGGGTAGGGCAAGGACAAATATCGCCAAATATCGCATTGGCTGTTATTGCTGCGGAAGATCAAAAATTCCCACAGCATTGGGGATTTGACTTTGATGCTATCGAAAGTGTACTTGAGCGTAATAAGAATAATTCTGGAAGGCTCAGGGGGGCTTCAACGATTTCTCAGCAAACGGCCAAAAATTTATTTTTGTGGGACGGACGTAGCTGGGTAAGAAAAGGGTTGGAAGCCGGGATGACCTTTGCTATTGAACTGGGATGGTCAAAAAGTAGAATTCTGACTGTTTACCTTAACGTAGCAGAATTTGGCGATGGCATTTTTGGTGTTGAAGAGGCATCTAAACGCTATTTTCATAAATCAGCCAGTAAATTGACGGCATCAGAAGCCGCTTTACTTGCTGCTGTATTGCCTAATCCACACCGCTATAAAGTTAACTCACCTTCGGCTTATGTCTTACAGCGTCAGCAATGGATTTTGCGGCAAATGCGGTTGTTGGGTGGGGTGAGTTATCTTGAGAAAAATGGGTTAATGAAAAATGATTGAAGGAAGAATGAGAGGTTATTCAGTTTGACGTGGGATGATGAAAAGGGTAAAACGCCAGCGCCAAAAAATGACGCGGCCTGATACCTGAATGTTTGACAGATTTATCGTGTCATCACTTTCAATCAATATATTTAATTCAAATAAGTAAATGCGGTTGTTACCCGCTTAACACCGTTAGTTTCGCTGGCAATTTTCGCTGCGGCGTTACCCTCTTGTTTGGTCAGAATGCCCAGTAAAAAGACTTCGCCGTTTTCCGTAACGACTTTTATGTTAGAAGACTTAACCGAGTCACTAGCCAGGATTTTTGAGCGTACTTTAGTTGTAACCCAGGTATCCTTAGAAGCAGTACCTAATTCAACAGGTTTCCCCTGACGAATTTCATTGTAAACGGTGTGTGCTCCATCAACACGCGATGCTATCTGTTTAGCACGGTCTGAAAGGCTTGAGTCTGGGGTTTGACCTGTCAGTAAAACTTTTCCTTGATAGGCAGTGGTAATAATACGGGTTTGCTCTTTGAGCTGCTTATCTTTGTTAAGCGCATTACTGACACGGGCTTCGAGAGTACTATCGTCAACCTGTTGACCAATAGTGCGGGGATCGGTTGCGGTTTTAGTCGCTACGGCAGCAGAACTGACCACGACTGCACCAATACATCCTTGTAACATTACAGCAGCACAAATCGTAGCTAATAGGGAGAAAAATCGCATTATTGGCTCCTTAGTCATCCTGATGGGGAAAGAGTGTATTATCGATTAAGTCACATAAGCAGTTAACTGTTAGCATATGAACTTCTTGAATTCTGGTACTGCGATGAGATGGAATACGAATCTCTACGTCTTGTGGACCGAGTAAGCCGGCAAGCTCACCACCATCATAGCCAGTAAGGGCGACAATTGTCATATCGCGGGTTACGGCGGCTTCAACGGCTTTGACAATATCACGGCTATTACCATGTGTAGAAATCGCTAATAACACATCGCCTGGCTGACCTAATGCCCGTACTTGTTTAGCATAAATTTCATCATGCTGTTTATTGCTTGAAATCGCAGTGATGACCACATTGTCTGCATTAAGTGACAATGCGGGCAGGCTTGGGCGCTCAGTTTCAAACCGGTTAATCATATTGGCAGCAAACCGTTGGGCAGTCGCTGCTGAGCCTCCATTACCACAGCAAAGGATTTTGTTACCATTCAGTAATGACTGAACCATCATCATTGCCGCTCGCGAGATAGCATCAGGTAATGCTTCTGCGGCTGCAATCTGAGTTTGAATACTTTCTGTAAAACAGACTTTAATTCTATCCAGCACGTTTATAACCTACTCAGTATCATTTTAACGAGTAAACTCATTTTGATTGAAGGCATTTTGCAACCATTCAAATTGTTGACCAGTAATAGCACAAATATCAAAGCGACAAGAAGAGGTTTCAAAACATTCACCTCGTTGAAACAGCCATACTGCGGCAGTGTGTAATAATTTTTTACGCTTGCTACGGGTGATTGTCACCAATGCATCTCCATATTGTCCTGATTTGCGAAAACGGACTTCAATAAAGACCCAAGTTTGCTTGTCTTTCATAATCAGGTCAATTTCACCACCGTGAACTTTCACATTTGCGGCGATAAAAGATAATCCTTGTTTTTGTAAAAACAACTTTGCCTGCGCTTCATAGTTGCGTCCCAGCAGATAACTTGTCAGCTTCTTCATTTTTATCCTGCTTTTTATTTCATTCTGAAATGAGTCATTTGAATTGAAAGGCCGCTTGGTAGCAAGCGGCAAGTAACTAAATAGCCGTGATTTGGCCTTGATGATATTGCATCCATGAGAGTTGTCGGAAAATGGTGCAGTTTTCTTGAACAGACAGCACCCCGGAAGCACCATTGAGTTGGAAATCACTTTGAAGCTGAACTTGACTGAATTGATTTGCTAATGACCAGGCATCAATACCCATAGCATAAAGGCGCATCAAAGAGTAATCATGTGTAAATTTACTGGCTGCTTGCTGCATCAGTGACAAGTTAGCACCGGCGATTAAGGGAATGTCACTGAATTGCATTCCCTCCATCTCCAGGCGGAAATCGGGACCAACGCCCGCCTGATTACTGCGGGAACTTGCGTAAAGGGCGGGCTTATCGCGGGAGCTGATTGCCATATCAATCATTGTCTTAATTAGCGTCAGTTCATCCAGGGTAGAAACAATATAAACGGCATCCACTGAGCCGCCAGTAGAAGTAGGAACGACATCGGTGTTTATCTGGGGGATTTCCAGATCACCAATAGCGATTGATGTAGGTTGATTGCTTGTGACATTGACGGCTGTTCCGGTCAAGCGAATACCGGTACCTCTATTAATTAATTGTTTCAGTTCGGCGGAAGAGCTAAAAGTTTGTTGCAGAACAGCATGTCCCCCTTGTTTTTGCCATTCCTGTGCAAAGGCTTTGGCAATGCGATCACCAAAAGTCCCTCTGGGGACCAAAATCAGAGGATTCTGTTTCTGTTGCTGCCAAATATGTTCCGCAGCATTTTTCGCTTCATCTTCTGGTGACAAAGAAAAATAGCAGATATTAGAGTGTGGTTGAGCATTGTCTAACTCGTTTAGTACTAGCATGTTTAATGCAGTATTTATCTGAACGAGTTTAACCACATCTGGCTTAAGTAACGGCCCGACAACTAAATTCACACCATCCTGCTTAGCCTGAATGAATAAGTTTTCCAATGGCTGGCTGGCTGTGTCATAGATTTTGACCTGTTGTGTGTTAACCGGTGCATTGGCTATGACAGGTGTTGTTTGAGTGGTTGGTATTGTTGAGTCTATGATCGCCCCTTCACTAGGGGACATATCGGTAGAAACCACGCTATCTGACGCGCTATCGTTGTCTGCTATAGATAAATTTTCCGGGTTTTCTGTTGGCAATGATGGACTGGGTAAACCGGCCTGAGCATCAAGAAAACCTTGGCGAATGGCTTCACCGAATACTTTTGCTTGACCACTTAATGGCAGGAACAGAGCAATACGGATATTCGTATTTTGCTGTTGGATGGCTGTCTGTTGTAATTGAACTGGGAGTGACTGTGCGGCAGGGTTTTGTGGATAACGAATTTTCCAGTCACGGATAGCTGCCTGTAGTTTGTCGGAGTCCTGTTTGTTATCCTGATAGGCACTGAGTAAGTCCAGCCAGCCTTGCAGAACATTTTCATCAGCGTTGATGACCAATCCACGGCGCTCTTGTGGTGAAAGACGGGTTAGCATTTGCCAGGTATCATCAATATTTTTTTGACGAGCCGCACTCTCTTTCACAAGTGGTTCCTGAGCGATATAAGCACGGATAACATCAAGAGAAGGTTCGCCATGGGCGGCATCAATGATGGATTGATAACGGGCGATTTCTGCACTGATTTTGTCCTGAGTTTGCGAAGGTTGTTGCCCCTGTTGATCAGGTACGGTACATCCTGCGATGATCATGACTGCCAGCATAGCTGAACAGACTAAACCAGTTTTGATACGCACAAAAATTGAGGAAAGCATACTGTATCCAGCGATGTTTTTTTCAAAGATGCTCAATTTTAAATCGGCCATTCGGATGAAACAATGAATCAACCTAATCGAGCAGTGGTTACGACATCCACGCTATATGTTGTACCAACCCCCATTGGAAACTTGGGTGATATCACTCAGCGTGCGCTTGAAGTTCTTGAGCATGTCGATCTGATTGCAGCCGAAGATACGCGACATACTGGCTTGTTGCTTCAACATTTTGCCATTAATGCACGCATGTTCGCACTTCATGATCATAATGAACAGCAGAAAGCAGATCAATTAATTACAAAACTCCAACAAGGGAAAAGTATTGCATTAGTCTCTGATGCAGGAACGCCTCTGATTAATGATCCTGGTTATCATGTGGTTCGCCGTTGCCGTGAAGCTGGTATTCATGTTGTCCCACTTCCAGGGCCTTGTGCGGCGATAACCGCCTTGTCTGCTGCTGGTCTGCCATCAGATCGTTTCTGTTACGAAGGATTTCTGCCCGCAAAGCGTAAAAGTCGGACAGATACTTTACGGGCTTTGCAACAGGAACCACGCTCATTAATTTTTTATGAATCCACTCATCGTCTGATCGAAAGTTTAGAAGATATGGTTGAGGTGTGGGGAACTGAACGTTACATCGTTTTGGCAAGGGAATTAACAAAAACTTGGGAATCTATTCAAGGGATGCCAGTGGGTGAACTTTTGGCATGGGTGAAGGAAGATGAAACCCGTCGTCGTGGTGAAATGGTATTGATCGTTGAAGGCTATAAAAAACCGGATGACGATGTTTTGCCTCCAGAGGCATTAAGAACGCTGGCGCTTCTTCAACAAGAGCTGCCATTGAAAAAAGCAGCGGCATTGGCAGCAGAGATTCATGGTGTGAAGAAAAATGCACTTTATCGCCATGGGTTGGGTCAGAATGAAGAATAATAGCAATTGCTGAATTAGGGCAGATAGTCGGTAAATGCCTATACATCGTTGGACAAACCTTTTATAATCCGCCGCGGAGTTGACTAGACAGTCGCTGCTTTATCATTAATCCTTTGGATGATAGATGGAGGAGAGGAAAGTCCGGGCTCCACAGGGCAGGGTGCCAGATAACGTCTGGGGGGTGAAAGCCCACGACCAGTGCAACAGAGAGCAAACCGCCGATGGCTTACTTAATGTAGGATCAGGTAAGGGTGAAAGGGTGCGGTAAGAGCGCACCGCGCGGCTGGTGACAGTTCGTGGCACGGTAAACTCCACCCGGAGCAAGGCCAAATAGGGGTTCATTAGGTACGGCCCGTATCGAACCCGGGTAGGCTGCTTGAGCCAGTGCGTAAGTGCTGGCCTAGATGAATGACTGTCCACGACAGAACCCGGCTTATCGGTCAACTTCACAAATTTAGCCCCGTTAGATTGAAATCTGACGGGGCTTTCACTTTTTTAAGCAGCCAGATCAATTAACAGCCCCTGGAATTCCGTATCTGCTTTTAAAACCAGACGACTTTCTTCATGAATAAAAGCGCCATCTCCGCATTTAATTAAATTGCTATCCTTAGAATTGCCTCTTATTTTTATATTTCCGTTTAGGGATTGCAGATAGGCATTTTTTCCCTTTAATTGCAGATGATGAGATTGATTTTTATTAAGGAAAATATGATTTACCCACACTTGCTGACGTAATTGCATACTGCCATCTTCCGCGGTTGGAGAAGCTAGCATAGCCAATGGCTGTTCCGGTAATTCCATTCGTTGCAATGGTAAGCTTTCCTGCTGAGGAAAGGCATTCAGCCAAAGCTGTAAGCGTGTTAGTGGCTTATTAATACTGGCATTATGTTCACTGTAGCTGATGCCTTGACGGGTAGAAAATAGTAAACATTCTCCTTTACCGGCTTTGATGTAGTTGCCTTCGCTGTCACGGTATTCTGCTTCACCTTGTAGAATAATATTCAATATATCCACATGTGGATAGGATCTAGGTTGGAAAGCGGCTTTGGGGGCGATGACTTCCTGATTGAGTACACGTAGCGCACCATAACCTAAAAACTTTGGATCAAAATAGTGACCAAATGAAAATGTATAACGAGCCTGTAGCCAACCATAGTCAGCTTTCCCACATTGTTTTGCTGTTCTATTTATAATCATGATGGTGGTTACCTTAAAAAAACACACACTAAGAATAGTAATTATCTGGACGGCGAAATGTTAGCCAGTTAATCTGGTCAGCATATTCAAATTTCCTGATTGAGAAAAATATGAGCAAAGAACGAGCGCTTACACTGGAATCTCTCCGGGTCATGGATGCGATTGATCGGCGGGGAAGTTTTGCTGCGGCCGCTGATGAGCTTGGTCGTGTTCCTTCTGCACTTAGCTATACGATGCAAAAATTAGAAGAGGAGTTGGATGTAGTGCTGTTTGACCGTTCGGGTCACAGAACTAAATTCACCAATGTTGGCCGTATGTTGCTTGAGCGTGGACGTCAATTGCTTGAAGCTGCTGATAAATTAACGGCTGATGCAGAAGCATTAGCGCGAGGTTGGGAAACTCACCTGACAATTGTTTGTGAAGCATTGGTTCCGGCTTCTTCATTATTCCCGTTAGTAGGTAAGCTTGCTCAAAAATCGAATACTCAGCTCTCTTTATTGACTGAGGTTTTGGCGGGTGCATGGGAGAGGTTGGAAACTGGTCGGGCGGATATTGTTATTGCACCAGATATGCATTTTCGCGCATCGGCAGAAATTAATTCACGTCAGCTTTACAGCATTACCAATGTCTATGTCGCTAGCCCTGATCATCCTATACATCAAGAGCCGGAGCCTCTGTCCGATGTCACGAGGGTGAAGTACCGTGGTATTGCTGTAGCAGATACAGCGAGGGAGCGCCCGGTATTGACGGTTCAATTGTTAGATAAGCAGCAGCGTTTGACGGTCAGTTCTCTGGAAGATAAACGCCGTGCTCTCTTAGCTGGGCTGGGCGTTGCTACCATGCCTTATCCTATGGTGGAACAAGATATTGCAGAGGGTCGTTTGCGGGTGATTAGTTCTGAATACAGCCATGACACAAATGTCATTATGGCATGGCGACGAGACAGCATGGGGGAAGCTAAGTCTTGGTGTTTGCGGGAAATCCCTAAATTATTTGTTAGTCGGTAAGTAGAAGCGATGTGAACAATCAAATTAGGAGTTAGGATGTAAAAAAACATGATTCGATGATTGTTTAACAAAATATGAAATTGTGGCACAACGAATGTGACATTCGTAAATGGCGCCAGCTAGTACAGCAGACTGTCTGGTTGGCTGTGCTGATCTTTTTGAGCAGAGCTGGCATCATTAGTAGGTGTAAATTTTTTCTGAACCAAAATTTTGGGGGATGGCAACAAATAGGACAGGCCATAGTGCATTTTTCTTTGGCAAGAAAGATGCTGCTATAGCAACTGCCTGACTTTCTGAAAAATTGTACTTATTAGCCGAATCTGTCTCCATTTATTATTTTTAGCCAAAATGATTTTTTGCCATATGATATTGTTTGAGAAGATCATCGGTATTATCGTATGTGACAGACCAGCTACTTAGGTTAATTGTTGTGTTATGTTTAACACTGTCTTTGTTCTTTTGTTTATAATCTTTTATTTGTAGTCTCCAACGTATTCCTAATACCCCAATTCCATCGCTTGTGTATTTTTTTTTATCGAAATTATCTATTAGTAAGAGGAATTTTATTCTCCACCCGGAATCATAGTCTTTGATATTGTCATCGTTAATTGAGCTTAGGAGATTTGTTAGCGCAGATTCCATATCTGTTTTGTCCAGAGGTTCTACTAGAGTCTCAGAAGATCCCCTGGCAATTTGGATAAAAGCATTTTTCACTGCCTCTACGTTATCATATTTATTGATTGATGCTGGAGGATCATCCTCATTTCCCGTAAATGTACTGCAATTTTCCCCTAGCCATTTAAAATGTTCCGGTACACCAATATAAATTAGTTTTGTTTTGTATCCGAGGGCATCATCCTCTGGTGACCAGTTAGCTTTGGATGTATGTACGAAATTGTCAGCAATATACTCCCCAATTGCAAATGACTGTGTACTTCCTGTAATTAGTTGTTTTCTTACATCCTCAATATATTCTGAGAGTAAACTTTCATCCGTAAGATCACATGTTAATCCAAGAGCAGTTAATTGTGCCTTTAAGTCACTTGTGGATAGTTGGTCTGGTGTGTCTTTTCTTAATCTCACATTTATTTTTTTACCATAGATAGTCATAAACTCTCCGTTATTATTTTATGGGAATTAAATGTTGATTTAACAATGCATTATAGGTACATTGATTAATTTGAGCTCTATTTTTCTAGCTTAGAATTTTATGGTCTATAAATTAATTCAATGCCTCTTAAATTGCCAAGTCTTACGCAAATGTTAACTTCTAATGCATTGAGATAAGCATTATGACTCATATCATAGAGCCCATAAACACCGTTACCCTCTGTAATACCGGGGGTTAGATATGTGTCATACCATTTCCCTTCTACTAATACATTCATGGCAGGTCCATTTCCATTTTGGTTGCTTGTAATATTTATACTGCTTATAGATGTATTAGCAATTAATTTACCGTCGCAAACATCCTTTAATTTTCCTGCTCCGGTAGCATAAAAAGGCATTAAACAAATAATGGTATAAGCAATTGAGCTATATTTCATTTGTCTTCCCTATTCGTTTATTGTATGAAGGATTCTGTGAATTATCTGGTACAGGTATTTTGTTGAAATTAAAACATAATTATTTAAATTTAAATACTAACTATTAGTCTGAGTGACTATCAATATTTTTAGTGGGTCTCCTATTGCTTAAATGATTTTCTAATGTATATAGTTATGTGTCAAGTTGTTTTTTTTCAGTTTTTGTGTCAATTGATAATATTCTTGATTTATCTCTTTAAACACGTCTTTTTATTTTGTTTTATTTAATGGTTATAGGGTTTTTAAATTTCAAACTGCAATTTAAAAAACAACTGGTTTTTTTAAAAGCCGATTGTCTTAATATTATTTTGTGGAAAAGTGGTGGTAATATAATAAGTATAGCTATTATTGAAAAGGATTTTAATTTAATGTGATAATGTTAATTTTTTATTATTTTATTGTCTGGAATATAATGAGTGATAATTATGCGAAGAAAATATATTAATCGTGAAATTGAATAATAAAAATGTGTGAATTTTAATTTAAATCTCTATATAAATAATAATTCGATATTATAATAGCAATGATTTATTATGAAATAATTTAATTATTTCCTGCCGAGAAGGGAGATGGTTATTTATTTTGATAAAATAACTATTTTACCAGAGTCATTGTGATTCAATAGAAGTTTGTCCTATTGATTAAAGTGAGCCGAAAGATCTTCGAGATCTTTCAGCTTGCTATTTACCTTTAGACTGAATATTGGATATTTGGCTGATAAAATCCTTGAGCGAGAGTGGGATTTTGATCGTTTCGCCTTTTACCTGAAAACTATTATTTTTCAGATTCATAACAGTCACAGCAGGATATTACCAGTTTCTCTTCATCAGACGATCAATACTGAATTTACCTGGACCTGTGATAGACAGTAACAGATAACCTCCTCCGATAGTCAGGTTCTTAAGAAACATAGTCTGGTTCATCCCTTCAGCAAAATTGCTGTGGAAGAGCACGGCAGTCAGGACACAGAAACCAAAGGTAAATAACGCGGTGGTACGGGTTAACAAACCAAACAGAACTGCCAGGCCACCACCTAATTCAAGTAAGATTGTCAGTGGTAATAGAAAGCCAGGGACGCCCATAGCATTCATATATTGTTGAGTACCCGCGTAGGAATCACCTAATTTTCCATAACCTGCAACGATAAACAGAATCGGCATCAAAATGCGAGCCAGTAGCAGGGCACTATCTTCAAATTTTTTCATTAACAACTCCTAAAACGCAGAGAAATAATAATAGTTTTTTTGATGATTAACTTGTACTAACTCGAAATAGCACGATTTGCTAATCATTAACGGATGGAATGTATCCTAAAGGTAGGTGAGCTTAGTTGTAAGCAAGGATTATTAACAATTTTATACAAAGTTTTTGAATGTAGGTAACTAAAGTTATCATCAATGAGATATATTATGAAGAATTATTTCCATTTCAATATTCGAATGATGTAGCGCGACAAACGATAAAATTTCATAGGATGACGCAGGCTATATAAAGAGATAGCGTGGATTGCGGGTCGCAGATAGGGTTTTAATGACAAAAGCTTTTGCCAGCTTTTGTCATAAGGTTCAGTAAAGCTCTTCCAGAGCTGTGTATTGTTGGAAAGTTCAAGTCGCTGTAGCTGGATATTTCTGAGTAGTTGCTGTTTTTTTAGCTTTTTTTTCTGACGTTGTTTACTCATTACTGTGATCCTCCAACATTTCTCTATCTATCTTTAATTGCTCGCGTGTTGCACTAAGTAATGTTGAATTTCGCGCTTTCCTGATGGTCCATATAAGGCCGATAAGCGCCAGAATGAGTAGTGTGCTAGTGGTACTAGCTAATACAATAAAGCGCCAGCTAGGATCGATAGCCCAAAAAATCATAACAAGCAGACACATGAGGCCGAAAGCGGTAAGCAGTAGTGTCAGACTGGCTATGACTATTAGCTGTATTAAAGTGGCTTTTTCTTTTTCCAACTCCAGAACGATCAATTGCAAACGAGTTTCTACTATCTCGATAACAACAGCGGCAATGCGTTGGAGAATGTCAAGGACCCCTTTAGCGGGGCCTTGAGATTTGGATGAGTTGATCATATTAGCGTTTAGCTAACACTACACCTAATATGGCACCGACAACAGTACCAATACCGATGCTTACCCAGGGCTTATCGTGAACGTAGACATCAGCACGACCCGCCATATCTTTTGTTTTCTTAACAACCATATCACTGGCATTACTGAGTTTAAAACGAGTATCTTTGATGACTTCCTCTACTTTGCCGCGAAGTTCTTCCAGCTCGACTTTGGATTTATCACCAGAGCTTTTGATCACTTCTTCCAGTGTATCTGCGAGTGATTTTAATTCAACGTGTAGATCTTCAGTAGTTTTGATCTTTGACATGTAGATTACTCCTCAATGTAAGGTGTGTGTATTTGACTTAGTCAGTTGCTTTTCCTAATGCCGGAAAAGACTATCACTAAATATAGCTTATATTTTGGAAGGTGAATAAAAAACATTAGCGTTATTTCACTATTCTGCTGCAAACGATACTTTCATCTACAGCAGGGAGGGATATTGGATTTTATTGGAATTAATTACTTTTTTTGAGGGGGTTGGCAAGTTTTTTTACGCCATACAACTAACAAACTGCCGCTAAAACCAATAATAAGTAAGGCAAGTGGCAGTAATATCAGGAAATTCATTACCAAGTCTTCATATTGACGGAAAATGGGGGTCTTACCAAATGCATAACCCAAAGAGGTAAGGATAATGACCCACAGGAAGCCACTGAGCCAGTTAAAAAACTGGAAACGACTGTTTTGTAGACCTGTCAGTCCTGCAAGTGTTGGTAAGAGGGTTCTGACAAATGCGAGGAAGCGGCCAAGAAGTAAAGCTGATAGGCCGTGGCGGTGAAAAAGATTGTAAGCTCTTTGGTGATAATAAGCTGGAAGGTGAGAGAGCCAGCCTTGTACTGTCTTGGTATTTCCTAACCATTTTCCTTGGAGATAACCAATCCAACAACCTAAGCTTGCTCCGGCAGTTAATACTACAATCGTTAGAGGGAAACTCATTGCACCTTTGGCAATCAATACGCCAACTAGTATAAGCAGGCTGTCTCCTGGTAAAAATGCAGCAGGAAGGAGGCCATTTTCAAGGAAGAGAATCAAGAATAGCATGATGTAAATGGCCCATAATAGGGATGGGTTGGCCAGAGTTTCATAATCCTGGTACCAAAGTGCATATATAAGTTCTTTTACTATTTCCATCAGGTGTTCCTAAAATGCCTTTGTTCGTTCATCCTGAAAGCATGAGGCTAAACCGATTAAATTACATCCTATTTTACGTTATTTGGTTGGTTTTTATGCCTTTTCACCGTTGAAAAAAGCAAATGACGCAGCCTGCGCCACTGTAACAAAATCAGGGGTGACTAAACAGAAAATTTTGGTGATCAATTGAACGTTCATTAAAATAGGATAAGAAATGGGTCTATGAGGTTGGATGAATTGCGTTTGTTCCCACTGTTTTTATTGTCATTTTTTTATTTTTTCAGTGGTAGATTGATTCTTGTCTGAATTTGATTTATTTTTCACCACAGCAAAGGGGAGTAACTTCCTTGCCGGTTTATCGTCATTACGGTGCAACAGCATCCGGTAGCCGGGCAACCCTGAACTTATACCTGATGGTGCATTTTCTGTGTTGTAAGTGAGACCTTGCCAGAAGGCGAGGGTTGCTTGCAATACATCCATCTCCACGATGTGGGGAAGAAATATAGCAGCGGCTGGCGTCTTCTGAGACTTCAGCCGTTTTTGTTTGTGAGAGAGAGAAAATGAACTCTGTGGGTAGCCCTCTTTTATGGGGAAGTTTTGCTGTCTTAATTACGATTATGTTGTTGCTGGATCTATCCTTACAGGGGCGTAAGAAAGAGCAGGCAATGTCATTTCGTCAAGCTGCTGTCTGGAGTGTGATCTGGATAAGTTTATCGCTCTTATTTGCATTAGGATTATGGTGGTATTGCAGAGAAACCGCAGGGGAAGCGGTTGCCAATAGTCAGACAATGGCTTTCCTTACCGGGTATTTACTTGAGAAAGCACTTGCTGTTGATAATGTGTTTGTTTGGCTGATGTTATTTAGCTATTTTGCTATTCCGGCAAATTTGCAACGTCGGGTGCTCATTTACGGTGTCTTAGGCGCAATTGTGTTGCGTACCGTGATGATCTTTGCAGGGAGCTGGTTGGTTTCTCAATTCAGTTGGATACTCTATCTGTTTGGCCTCTTTTTGCTGGTTACCGGCGTTAAGATGGCGTTGGCGAAAGAGGATGATTCCCCGATAGGCGATAAACCTTTTGTTCGTTGGCTAAAAGCGCATATTCGCATCACTGATAATCTTCACGGAGAACGTTTCTTTGTGAAAGAAAAGGAGTTGTTATATGCGACTCCACTAATCCTGGTTCTGATTTTAGTTGAAATGAGTGACGTTATTTTTGCGGTAGACAGTATTCCTGCTATTTTTGCTGTGACTACAGATCCTTTTATTGTTTTGACCTCTAATCTTTTCGCTATCTTAGGATTACGTGCGATGTATTTTCTGCTGGCAGGGGTGGCAGAGAAATTTACAATGCTGAAATATGGTTTATCAGTCATTCTGGTATTTATCGGTATTAAAATGCTAATAATGGATTTTTATCATATTCCTATGGGGATTTCTCTGGGAACTGTAGCAAGTATTTTGACAATAACAATGATTATTAATGTTTGGGTAAATAAATACAAAACTAAAGAGATACAGTAATTAGATAACTATTTTTTAACAGATAACCATATCTTTCTTGAATGGGGAGATATGGTTTCTTATTGTCTTAAATTGCTGTGAAATGGTTAAACATAAAAACAAATAATTGTGTTTTGTAAATGTGTAAATTGCCGTTTTGATCACACAAATGTGAATGTATTGTTAATAAGTGCTGGCGAGGTTGTATATTTTAACTATCGTAGCTTTTCACTACTCTTGGTTTCCCTATACTGAGGAAATAAACACAAAAAATATAGGCTTAACAGAACTGTTAATAAAATGGATCAGCTATGGAAAAACAAAAACGTGGCTTCGTGCATTACCTTGTACAAGGGAGCCTGGTTAAACAAATTTTGGTAGGTTTAATTGCAGGGATACTGTTAGCGTGGTTGACGCCTTCGGTTGCCAAATCAGTCAGTTTACTTGGGACGTTGTTTGTTGGCGCCTTGAAAGCAGTAGCCCCGGTATTGGTATGGGTTCTGGTTATGTCTTCTATTGCTAACCATAAAAAAGGCCAAAAAACCAATATTCGTCCAATCCTTATCCTCTATATCTTGGGTACATTTTTTGCTGCTCTGGTTGCCGTAGTCGGTAGCTTTATGTTCCCGTTACAACTGGTGCTAGCTGTCAATGATGCTCAGATGTCTCCGCCTGAAAACATTATGGAGGTGATTAAAGGGTTACTGGTTAATGTTGTCGCTAATCCAGTAAACGCGTTACTGAACGGTAACTATATCGGTATTCTTGCCTGGGCTATTAGTTTGGGTATCGCCCTGCGTCATGCGACGGATTCAACTAAGTCTCTAATTCATGACATGTCTGAGGCGGTTACTCAGGTTGTTCGGGTGGTCATTCGTCTTGCACCGATTGGTATTTTCGGTCTGGTGTCTGCAACCATTGCAGAAACGGGATTTGGTGCCTTACTGGGATATGTCCAATTGCTGGTTGTATTACTGGGTTGTATGTTGGTTATGGCATTCATTGTAAATCCATTGATTGTTTACTGGAAAATTCGTCGTAATCCTTATCCGCTGGTATTTGCTTGTCTGCGTGAAAGCGGTGTAACTGCATTTTTCACTCGCAGTTCGGCTGCAAATATTCCAGTGAATATGGCGATGTGCCGCCGTATGAATCTGCATGAAGATACTTATTCAGTTTCTATTCCATTAGGCGCAACTATCAATATGGAAGGCGCTGCGGTGACTATTACGGTATTGACTCTGGCTGCGGTCAATACGCTAGGTATATCGGTTGATTTGCCTACAGCATTTCTACTGAGTGTGGTTGCTGCAATTTGTGCCTGTGGTGCTTCGGGTGTGGCCGGGGGATCGTTATTGTTGATCCCCTTAGCGTGTAGCATGTTTGGGATTTCCAATGAGATGGCTATGCAGGTTGTGGCAGTCGGTTTGATTATTGGTGTATTACAGGATTCCGCGGAAACCAGCCTGAACTCTTCTACCGATGTATTGTTCACTGCCGCTGTTTGTCAGGCTGAGGATGACCGTCTGGCGTCGGATCAGCTAACTCAACGTAATTAATTGATTAAAGTATTCTGGTTTAAAAAAAGATTAGGTAAGAAAGAGTAAAATATCCGCGCCAGGAAGGCGCGGTTTGAGAATTTACTCTGTTTTTACGGCCTGTCTATGACCGTCATTATTTATCATCAAATTTTAAGGCCCAACCGAGTACCTTGATCGATAGCCCGTCGGGCATCCAATTCCGTTGCAACATCTGCCCCACCAATAAGATGCACTGTTTTTCCCGCTCGCTGTAACGGTTGATATAATTCTCTCAGTGGCTCTTGTCCGGCACAAATAACGATATTATCTACGGCAAGACAGCGCTGTTCCCCATTGCTGCTAATATGTAATCCTTGATCATCTATTTTCAAATATTGCATATTGTTGAGCATTTTCACACCACGCAGGTGTAGATTGGTTCTGTGTACCCAACCTGTTGTTTTACCTAATCCTTCACCAACTTTTGTCGGTTTACGTTGTAATAAATAAATTGTCCGGGGAGAAGATTCTGGCTTGGGGCCTTGAGGGGATAAACCACCACGATGTGTCAAATTATGGTCGATACCCCATTCTTCACTGAAAGCGGCGCTATCAAGGCTAGTACTTTTTCCTGGTTGACTCAGATATTCTGCGGTATCAAAACCGATGCCACCTGCGCCAATGATAGCGACACGTTGACCGACATTTTTCTTATCTCTTAATACATCTAAGTAGCTCAATACCTTTTCGTGATGGATACCATCGATCGTGAGTTGGCGAGGTACAATGCCGCTGGCGATAATCACTTCATCGAAATCAGAGAGTGTTTCTGTTGTGGCAGTCTGGTTCAACCGTACATCAACATGATGGATTGCTAACTGACGCTGAAAATAACGCAGTGTTTCATGAAATTCTTCTTTACCGGGGATCTGTTTAGCAATATTAAATTGTCCGCCAATCTGTCCGTCACGTTCAAACAGAGTGACATGATGACCACGACTGGCAGCGGTCACTGAGAATGACAATCCGGCAGGTCCGGCACCGACAACCGCCAGTTTTTTCGGTGTGATAGCCGGTTCGGCGGCCATTTCTGTTTCGTGGCAGGCGCGGGGATTAACTAAACAAGAGGCTATTTCACCGACAAAAATCTGATCCAGACATGCCTGATTACAGCCAATACAAGTGTTAATCTCATCGGCTCGTCCTTGCTGGGCTTTCATAACAAATTCAGCATCAGCCAGAAAAGGTCGTGCCATAGAAACCATATCGGCACAACCCTGTGCTAGCACTTGCTCTGCAATGTTGGGATCATTAATTCTGTTTGTTGTGATCAGTGGAATAGAAACTTTCCCCATCAGCTTTTGCGTTACCCAACTGAATCCGGCGCGGGGAACCATAGTAGCAATCGTTGGGATTCGAGCTTCATGCCAGCCGATACCGGTATTGATGATAGATGCTCCCGCTTGCTCAATAGCAACTGCGAGTTGCTCGATTTCCTGCCAATTAGAACCATCTTCGACTAAATCCAACATCGAAAGCCGGTAGATTAGAATAAATTCTCTCCCTGTTGCTTGACGGACTGCTTTAACAACTTCCACAGCAAAACGCATTCGATTTTCGAAACTTCCGCCCCATTTATCCTGGCGGCGATTGGTACGGGTAGTCAGAAACTGGTTAATCAGATAACCCTCAGAACCCATGATTTCTACGCCATCATAACCTGCTAGCTGTGCCAGTTGAGCACAATGAGCGAAGTCAGCAATGGTTTGCTGAATGTCTTCTTCTGTCATTTCACGAGGCATGAATGGATTAATTGGTGCTTGAATAGCGGTAGGGGCGACAAGGTGTGGTTGATAGCTATAACGGCCGGTATGTAGGATTTGCATTGCAATTTTTCCACCAGCCTGATGAACTGCGTCTGTAATAACTTTATGGTGGATAAGATCTTTTTCATCTACTAGGAATGCAGTGCCTTTCCCTATAACACCTTGTTTATTTGGCGAAATGCCGCCTGTGACAATCAATGCCACGCCTCCGGCTGCCCGTTCAGCGTAAAAGCGGGCAAGCCTCTGGGCGCGATCAGGATGTTCCTCTAGCCCAGTGTGCATTGATCCCATCAAAATGCGGTTTTTTAGTGTGGTAAACCCCAGGTCTAGAGGGGCGAACAGGTGAGGATAATGGCTCATTGCAATCTCCATCGGGTGTTTGTCAATCATAACCAGATTATTATTGTGTTTTAAACCACGGAACAAAACGCAAAGTGGTCGGATGAGTAATGGTTCAAATTTAGATGGAATAAGGTTAATTGGAAAAAAAATGTTAAATGAATGTGATGAAGGTCATGAAATCAGGTTCTATCATAGAGTTAGTGAAAATAATCTGAATGCAAAAGTTGTTGATGTACTCTTTGTTGATTGGTTCTAGAAAGGTTAAATAGATCACACTATGGGCCATAATCGATTTCAGTCGTTCACTTTCCCAGATAGTCCGTAGCATGGTTTTGTATTCTTACATAGAGAGAAAATAGGCTAATTCAGTCAGGCGATTTATTTACCCAGT